>JALYUN010000130.1 GCA_030853725.1 Pseudomonadota bacterium
ATCCAGAACAACACCACCGGATGCGGGCCGCCGGCTTGCGGATGCACCACGAAACTGTTCATGGCGCCGTCGGCGGTTGCGATGTCGAGATGGGCTTCGATCATGGACACTGGGCTCCTGATGTTGCTGAGCGCCGCAGCAGAGTTTTTGCGATTCTGCGCGCTGCCGAGCCGAGCATGAACGATGCATCCACCGAATCGACGATCCGCCTGGCGCGTGCCGCCGATGCTGCGCCGATGGCGGCTCTGTCGCGCGACCTGATCGAGGCCGGCCTCGGCTGGAAATACACCCCGAACCGCATCGCTGAACTGATCCACGACCGCCAGACCGTGGCGTTGGTGGCTTGCGCGGGTAGCGGCGAGCCGTCTCCTCTCGTTCTGCGCGGCCTGGCGGTGATGCACTTCGACGACGAGCAGGCCCACCTGATGCTGCTGTGCGTCGGCCAAGAGCACCAGCGTCGCGGCCTCGGCCGGCAACTGCTGGACTGGCTGCTGAAATCAGCGCGGGTGGCCGGCATCGCAGCAGTGCAGCTGGAATTGCGTGCCGACAATGGGTCGGCGCTGGATTTTTACCGCCGGTTCGGCTTCATCGAAACGCAGCGCGTGCCCGACTACTACGACCGCGGGATCGACGCGCGGCGCATGCGGCTGGCACTGCGCCGGCCGATCGCGCAGGACTGAGTGCAGAACCCCGTGCAGAACTAGGCAGACGAAGATGCTCTCTGGCGCGGCAACGTCATCCGCACCGCCGCCACCGTCGCCAGTGCCGACAACAGCGCCACCAGCCAGAAGGTGTCGGCAAAGCCTTGCACCGGCGAGCCACCCACCGCGGCGTGGTGGCGCAGCCGCCATTCCAGGAAGATGCCGACCAGGCTGATGCCGGTGGCGCCGCCCAACTGGCGCAGAAAATTGATGGTGCTGGCCGCGTGCGAACTGGCATTGGCATCGAGCCCCGGCACCGCGCCCAGCATCAGTGACGGCAGGACAAAGCCGAGCCCCAGTCGGCCGACGACCGCCCAAGCTATCAACAGCCAAAGCGTGGTGCCGATGCCGACGGTAGCCATCAGCCCGAACGACACCGCCAGCAGCGCCAGCCCGCCCGTCACCAGCCACCGCGGTGGAAAGCGGTCTGCCAGCCGGCCGGCCAGCGGAATCGTCAGCGCCAGCACCAGACCCGCAGGCAACAGCGCCGCGCCGGCTTCCGAAGGCGGGAAATGCAAGGCGGTCTGCATGAACACCGGCACCAGGTAGGTCGATCCGAACAGCGCCATGCCGTAGACGAACGCCACCAGGCTGCCCATTGCGAACGGCCGCGATCGGAACAGCCGCAAGTGCATCAGCGGCGTCGTGGCGCGCGACTGCTGCCAAAGGAATAGCGCCATCGCCGTCAAGCCGACGCCGATCAGCAAGGCGGCCGTGTGGCCGGCCGCGTCGTGCAGGTGCACGAGCCCGTTCAGCAACCCGACAACGCCGACGCTGGCCAGCGCCAGTCCCACCCAGTCCAGCGGCGCACCGCCGCGCCCGCCCGGCTCGGCGCCGCCGGGCGCCGACACCGGCAGGTAGCGCCGCGCCATCACGATCGCGGCAATGGCGAAGGGCACGACGAAGAAGAAGATCGAACGCCAGCCGAAGTGCTCCACCAGTACTCCGCCCACGCTCGGGCCCACGGCCGGTGCCAGCACCACGCCGAAGCCGAAGATACCGAGCGCCTTGCCGCGCTGGCCTTCACCGAAAGCGCGCAGGATGACGATGGCCGGAATGGTCTGCAACACACCCGCCGCCAGGCCTTCGGCCGCACGCATCGCCAGCACCAGTTCGAAATCCCGCGCCAGCCCGCCGACGATGCCGCCCGCCATCAAGAGGCTGACCGCCGCCACATAGGCATGACGGTAGCCCATCCGCGCCAGCAACCAGGGTGTAGGCAGCATCGCCAGCGTCATGGCCGCCATGAATCCGGCCGCGACCCACTGCGCGCGCTCCTGGCCGACGTGGAAGTACTGGATCAGGTCGGGCACCGCCACGTTGACGATGGTCGACGACATGACCGACGCGATGCTGCCGATCATCACCGTCAGCAGCACGCGCCAGCGGTAGCGGTCGCCGTGGCGCGCTTGCAGCGCTTGCAGGGAGTGGGGGTTCGGTTCGCTCATCGGCGCCGATGATCGCCGCGAATCGGAATCGGAGCCGGCGCGGTGCAGCGCGCACGCACAATGGCCGCGCTTCCTCGCTGCCCGTCACCCACCGCATGAACACCCATCCCCTCCGTGCCGCGCTGCTGGTGATTGCACTATCCGTGCTGCCAGCCACACAGGCCGCACCGGCACCGGCACCGGAACCGGCACCGGCATCAACGCTGGCCAGCGACCCCCAACTGAAGATCAAACCGGTCGACGACGCCTGGCGCAGCGCGCTGCCGCGCGATGCCGACGCCGCCACCGCGGCCTACATGGCGCGGCTGCCACCGGCTGCCGTGGCGCGCGCGAACGCCTACTTCGAAGGCGGCTACTGGCTGCAGTTGTGGAACTTTCTGCTCGGCTTGGCGGTGGCCTGGGTGCTGCTGGCCGGGCGGCGTGCAGCCCGCGTGCGCGACTGGGCGCAGCGGGTCGGCCGCAAGGCCTTCTTTCGCGACGCGCTGTTCGGTGCGGTCTACAGCGTGGCGGCCTTCGTACTGTCGGCTCCGCTGACGATCTACCAGGGCTTCTTTCGCGAACATGCTTACGGGCTGGCGACGCAGACTTTCGGTGCCTGGGTCGGTGAACAGTTGATCGGCCTGGCCGTTGGCACCCTGGTGGCAGCACTGGCGATCGGTGTGCTGTATGCGGTGATTCGTGCCAGTGGCGAACGCTGGTGGCTGTGGGGCACGGTGGCCGGCATCGGCATGATGGTGGTGATGCTCCTGATCGGCCCGGTCTGGATCGACCCGCTGTTCAACACCTACAAGCCGGTCGAAGACGGTGCGGTCAAGTCGGCCGTGCTGGCCATGGCCAAAGCCGACGGCGTACCGGCCGACAACGTCTACGAATTCGACGCGTCCAGACAAACCACCCGTGTGAGCGCCAACGTGTCGGGCATCTTCGGCTCGGCTTCGGTGCGGCTCAACGACAACCTGCTGCGCCGCTCTTCACTGCCCGAGATCCGCGCCGTGATGGGCCACGAACTGGGCCACTACGTGATGAACCACATCTACAAAATGATCGCCCAATTCGCGCTGCTGCTGCTGGCCACCTTCTTGTTCGCCAAATGGGCGATGGAGCGGCTGCTGGCGTGGCATGGCGCGGCCTGGGGCTTGAAAGGGGTGGGTGATGTCGCGAGCCTGCCGCTGTTGGCTGCGGTGTTCTCGGTGTTCCTGTTCGTGGCCACGCCGATCACCAACACCATCATCCGCACCCAGGAGATCGAAGCCGACCGCTTCGGCCTGAACCTGGCACGCGCGCCGCACGGCGAAGCCGAGGTCGATCTGAAGCTGACCGAATACCGCAAACCCGACCCCGGTCCGATCGAGGAGTTCGTCTTCTTCGACCACCCCAGCACGCGCTTTCGCGTCCACGACGCGATGCGCTGGCGCGAAGCGATGGGAACGCCTTGACACGTGCCGGGTGATGCCGTGCCCGGTGCAGTGAGGCCGACCAGCCGGGCCGGCGCTACCGGCCCGCGGCAGCAGGACACCGCCACTGGAAGCCGTCGTGCAGACCGGCCGCTGGTGATCGCGGTAGCGGCGTCCGTACTGGCCCATGGCGTGTTGCTGAGTCTGCTGTTCGGTGGCCGCGGGTCTGGGCTGCCGGGCTTCGGTTTTCCCTGGCAAGACCGGCGAGCCGAGGCGCCTGCGTTGCGTGTGGTGCTGATGGCACCCCGGATTGCAGCGGCCGCAGCGCCGGCGCCGCCGGTGGCTTCTCCGCCGGTGGCTTCTCCAGTACCGCCAGCACAGCGGGCAGCAGCGCCACTGTTGCCGGCTCAACTGGCGGCTTCACCCGCACCACCGGTCGCGCGCAAGACCGCGGTCGTCAAAGCAGCTGTCCCCGCCCCTGCAGAACCTGCGATGGCCTTCATGCGACCCATCGCCGCTGCCCCATCACTCCACGCTGCACCAGCAATGGCCCCGGTGCTGACCGCGATCGCAGCGGCCACGTTGCCCGATGTGGCGGTGCCCTCGGTGCCTTCGCTGCCTTCGCTGCTTCCAACGTCAGCCGAGCTGACCGCCACACGCCGCATTGACGCGAGCAGCGTCGCCGTGGGGCGGTCCGATCAACGTTTGCCGCAGGTGGCAATGGCTGTGCCGTTGGCGCCGCCAGAGTTTGCAGCCGCTGCGTTGGCGCCGACTATCGAACGGCGGCCGCCACCCGCAGAGCCCCCGGTCACGACGCAGCCGGCGGCTGTAGAGCCGGACGCGAAGCGACCTGACGAAACGCGACGCGAGGCCGAGCGCACCGACGCCGAGCGTCTGGCCGCACAGCAGCAAGCCGCAGCGCAACGTGAAGCCGAAAGCGACATCGCGACGCGGCTGGAACGCGAACGCTCAGCCGTCGGGCGGCTGCAAGAAGCACAACGGGCCGCGGCTGATACGGGGGCTTCGCAGGCCGAAGCCGCTAGCCAGGCGACCTCGCAGGAAATAGCGCGCGTCGAACAGGCACGCCTGGAAGCCGAGCGATTGCAAGCCGTAAGCCAGGAAGCCAGACGGCAGGAAGCCAGGGTGCAAGAAGAAGCCCGCCAAGCAGCGGCGCAACGGGAAGCCACAGCAAAGGCCACCGCAAAAGCCAACGCGGCAGCCGCCGCCAAAGCCGCTGCAGAAGCCGCCGTGGAAGCCGCCGCAACCGCAACCGCCGCCGCAGCAGCCCGTCAGGAAGCCGCGCGCCTGCAGGCAGTTCGCGACGAGGACGAAAGCCGCGAATCTCGGCGGCGAGCGATGGGGCGGCAACTCGACGCTGAAGCGACGCAACGCGCGGCGGGCCCCGCAGAACTGCGCCCGCCAGGCGCGCTGGCCCATGCGCTGGGCAGCGCGCGGCGCGGGCGGCTATTCGGGCATACCGACGCCAATGCCGAACTGCTGCGCTACGCAGAAGCCTGGGCCTTGAAGATCCAGCTCAACACGGCAACGCAGGCCTTTCGCGAAGCAGCGCAACAGCCCCATGCCGATCCGGTCGTCACGGTGGCGCTGCGCGCGGACGGGTCGGTCGAGTCGGTGAACTTCGTGCGTTCCAGCGGTGTACCGGAAGTCGACGATGCGGTGCGGCGCATGGTGCTGAGCCAGGCGCCTTACCCGGCGTTTTCGCCGGAACTCTCCAGTGATTTCGACGTGGTCGAAATTCGACGCACCTGGTATTTCGACAACGCTGTGCGGCTATATTGAGGGCGGTAACCGGCATCCGGGAACCCATGCCGACGCAGCCTGCACGTGACTGCGTACGCTGACGTTCAGACAGCGATGCGATCCGGTCACAGTGGCGGCGTCAAGCGGCGTCAGGCGGCGGCGCACTTGGCAACCGATTCGAAGCAGCTCTTCAACGCGGGCATCTTCGCATTCCTGGGGTTAACGCCACGGAGAAAGGCGACGAAACGTGGCACGGTTGTATGGCGACGCCTACCGCCCAGGCTCACCGCAAAGGCGCCTGCAGCGAAGCGTCGGGTGGATTCTTAGGTGCAGCACGCCGCCCGGCATCACCATGGATCGTAGGCGGGCCCTTGAGCTCGATCACATTGCCGTCTGGATCTGCAAAGCGAAGGGACAACCCGTCTCCCTCAGCACCGAAATTGATCTCTGCGCCGCCGAGCGGTGAAAGCGCGTGTCGCTTCAGGTGACTGATCAGCTCTGACTCGTCGAACGGCTCGACGCGCAGGCACACGTGGTCGACATTCTTCGCCTGGCTGGTGGGGGCCGCACGTCCGCGTGCACCCAGCTTTCCGCCGACGCTCACCAGATCGATCATCGAGGCACCCGCGCGCAAATGGACGAGCCCCAAGTGTTCACGCGCTCGCACCACATCGCAGCCGAGCACGTCGCGGTAGAACCCGACGCTTCTACTCAGGTCTCGGACACGGAAGACGACATGATCGATGCGCTGAACGGAGAAAGGCTTTGACATCGAGGTCTCCAGGAAAATCTTCGTAATGCCTCGGCAGCGCATGTGCCACTGGACCTGGTGTGCCGCTTGATTCTGAAGCGCATACGAAAGGCTCAGGCGTCGATCTCATGCGAGCTCGATTCGATAGCGAAGTCCGGGCTTGCCGCTGAATTGAGATGGCTTTGTGAACCGCTCGTACAGCACACCGCCCGCCTTTTCAATCGTCCGCTGAGATGCCAGGTTATCAGGATCGGTTGTCACTTCGACGTAGCGCAGACCTTCTGCTCGGGCGAGCGGAAGCGTAGCCCTCAGCGCTTCGGTTGCAAAGCCGCGATTGCGCTTGTTCGGTACGACGGCGTAGCCAATGTGACCCAGACAGTGAGGTGGCAAAGCCTCTGACCCCGGTTGCCAGCGAAAGCTGATGACGCCACAGAAGTCGCCGTCCCACATCCATCGTCGCAAGCCGGGGATGCGCTTCGCCGTCGAGCCGTCCGGCAGCTCGACGGGATCGCCTTTGGCTTCCCGATCGATCAGGCTTGCGATGAATAGTTTCGGGTCTTCCTTGATGCGCACGCGTTCTTCTTTCGCCGCTGCCACGCCACGTACGTGGTCGGCTGACCAGCCGGCTTCCAGCGCGGCGGTGTAGGAGGGCAGGTGCAGGAGCTCGGGCCAAACAAGTTGCATGATCGATCTCGAACCGTTGATGCTGAAAACGTCGAGCGACAGTCCCGGCTGTTCTCAATCCGGAACGACCGCCGTGACCTCGATCTCGACCTTGGCGCGGTCTTCGATCAACCCCGCCACTTCCACCGCCGTCATCGCCGCGTTGAAGCTGCCGATCAGTTCGCGGAATGCCGCGCCGATGGCTGGGTAAGCGGCCACGTACTCGCGCTTGTCGGTCACGTACCAGGTCATGCGCACGATGTGTTCGGGCTTCGCACCGCCAGCGGCCAGCACCGCCACCACGTTTTCCAAAGCTTGCCGTACCTGCCCGGCCAAGTCGTCGGTGTGAAAGCGGCCTTCGGCATCCCAGCCGATCATGCCGGCCACGAACACCATGCGGCCGCGCGCGCTGACGCCATTGGCATAGCCGCGGGGGCGGGGCCAGCCGGGGGGAAGCAGGGTCTGCATGAGGATTGGCTCCAGAAGCGGTCAGTCGGCGTGTTCGAAGCGCAGCATCGCCGCACGCAGGTCGTCGGGCAGCGCCACCGCGCGGTGGGTGTCCAGGTTGGTGGTCACCAGCACCTGCGTCATGCGCAGGCGAAGGTCCGCCGGCCCGCTGCATTCGAGTTGCAGCGTCAGTGAACTGCGGCCGATGCGCTGCACCGCGAGCGCGAGCGTGACCTCGTCGCCGAGCCGGCTGACAGCTGTGAACTCGCAGTCGAGTTTGACGATCGGCAACCCGATGCGGCGCTCGGTGATCAGGCCGGCATAGCGAATGCCGAGCGCGTCGCTGACCCAGTCTTCGACCAACCCGTTGAAGAGCACGAAGTACTGCGGGAAGAAGACGATGCCGGCCGGGTCGCAGTGGGCGAAGCGGATGCGTTGCGGGCGTTCGAAACGGGCCATCAGTCGCGATCCTTCAGCAGAAAACGCTGCAACTTGCCGGTGCCGGTGCGCGGCAGTTTGTCGATGAACTCGATGGCGCGCGGAAACTTGTAAGGCGCCACTGTTTCCTTGACGAAGTCCTGCAAGGTCTTGACCAGTACCGGGCCGGGCGCGTGGCCCGTGCGCAGCACGACGAAGGCTTTGACGATCGCGCCGCGCTGCAACTCGGGCACGCCGATCACCGCGCATTCGGCCACCGCCGGGTGCTGCAACAGCGCGTCTTCGACCTCGGGCGCGGCGATGTTGTAGCCTGACGAGACGATCATGTCGTCGGTGCGTGACTGGTGGTAGAAGTAGCCGTCTTGATCGACGAGGTAGGCGTCGCCGGTGAGGTTCCAGCCGTCTTGCACGTAGCTGCGCTGGCGCTCATCGTCCAGATAGCGGCAACCGGTGGGGCCTTTTACCCGCAGCCGCCCGACCGTCCCGGTGGGCACCGGTCGGCCTTCATCGTCGACCACTTCCGCGACATAGCCGGGGATCGGCTTGCCGGTGGCGCCAGGGCGGGCATGGGCTTCGTCGGCCGAGATAAAGATGTGCAGCATCTCGGTCGTGCCGATGCCGTCGATCAGCTCGATGCCGGTGGCGTCCTTCCACAACGCCCGCGTCGCCGCCGGCAGTCCTTCGCCGGCCGAGACGCAGCGTCGCAGCGTGCCGTTGCGCAGCACCGCGCCGTGTTCGGCCAGCGCACGGTACGACGTAGGTGCGGTGAACAGCACCGTGGCGCCGAAGTCGGTGATTCCCTGAAGCAATTGCGGCGGCGACGCTTTCGCCAACAGCACCGTCGAAGCGCCCACGCTCATCGGAAACAACAGCAGCCCGCCCAGGCCGAAGGTGAAGGCCAGCGGCGGGCTGCCGATGAAGATGTCGTCTCGCTTCGAACGCAGCACATGACGTGGCCAGCAGGCGCAGATTGCCATCACGTCGCGGTGGAAGTGCATCGTTGCCTTCGGCACGCCGGTGGTGCCCGAGGTGAAGGCGAGGATGCAGGTGTCGTCGGCGGCAGTGTCGACGTTGTCGAAAGTGGTGGGGTGGCGCGTCATGCGCGCTTCGAGTGCGTCGCTACCGTTGTCGTCGCCGCCTTTGTCACTGCCCCCGAAGCAGATCAGCTTCGTCAGCGGCGACGGTTGGGCCGCAGCGCTTCGCAGTTCATCGACCAGCCCCGCATCGCACAGCGCGTGCGTGACCTGCGCCTTTTCGATGATGGCTTTCAGCTCCGTTGCACGCAGCAGCGGCATCGTCGCGACCGCGATCCCGCCGGCCTTGACGACGGCGAACCAGCAGGCCGCCAGCATGGGCGTGTTCGGGGCGCGCAGCAGCACGCGGTTGCCGGGCACCAGACCGGTCTCGGCCACCAACACGTGGGCGATGCGATTGGCTCGCGCCAGCAGATCGGCGTAGGTCCAGCGCACACCCGGCGCCTGGATGCACAACCGCTCCCCTTCGCCTTCCCGCACGCGCCGGTCCAGCAGTTCCGTTGCGCAGTTCAATCGCTGCGGAAACTGCAACTCCGACAAGTCGAACAGGTACTCGGGTTGCAGTTCCAGCGGCGGCAGGTGGTCGCGGGCGAAGGAATCGAAGTCGGCACGGGACATGGTGGACCTCAGCCTGGGCTTTGCGCAGAGGACACGTCGCGCAACAGCTCGCGCGCGATGATCAGTTGCTGCACTTCACTGGCGCCTTCGTAGATGCGCAAAGCGCGGATCTCGCGGTACAGGCGCTCGACCGGCTGGTTGCTGACGACGCCCAGGCCGCCCCATATCTGGACCGCAGCGTCGATCACCTGCTGCGCGTTCTCGGTGGCGGTCAGCTTGGCCATCGCGGCTTCACGCGTCACGCTGCGGCCCTGGTCGCGCTGCCACGCGGCGCGGTAAGTCAGGAGCGCGGCGCTGTCGATCTGTGTGGCCATGGTCGCCAGCTTGGCCTGCGTCAACTGGAAGCTGGCCAACGTCTGGTTGAACATGCGCCGCGTGGTGGCGCGCGCCAACGATTCGGCCAGCGCGCGGCGCGCAAAGCCGAGTGCCGCCGCCGCGACCGAGGTGCGAAACACATCGAGCGTGCGCATCGCGACTTTGAAACCTTCACCGGCTGCGCCGATGCGCTGGCTGGCCGGCACGCGGCAACCGGTGAAGCGCAGCCGCGCCAGCGGGTGGGGTGCGATCAGCTCGATGCGCTCGACGATCTCGAAACCCGGCGTGTCGGCGTCGACGATGAAGGCGCTGATGCCGCGCGACCCCGGTGCTTCGCCGGTGCGGGCGAAGACCACGTAGAAGTCGGCGATGCCGCCGTTGGAGATCCAGGTCTTCTCACCATTGAGGACGTAGTGGTCTCCGTATGCGTCGACTCCCGCACGCGCGGCGCAAGCCAGCGCTGCCACATCGGATCCGGCATCGGGCTCGGATAGTGCGAACGCGGCAATGGCGTCGCCCCGCTGCACCCGCGTCAGGTAGCGTTCGCGCTGCGCAGCCGTCCCCTGCAAGGAGATCGCGCCGCTGCCCAGGCCTTGCATCGCGAAGACGAAGTCTGCCAAGCCCGAATGGCGGGCCAGCGTTTCACGGATCAGGCAGATCGCACGGGTGTCGATCGCGGCACCGTCACTCGCGACCGCATGCTGCAGCCAACCCGCCGCACCGAGCGAGCGGACTAGCGCGCGGCACTCGGCGTCGACATCGGTGCCGTGCCGGTGAGCCAGATGCTGTGTCGCCCACGCTTCGAGATCGGCCGCCAGCGCACGGTGTCGGTCCTCGAAGAACGGCCAGGCCAGATGGTCCATCGCGCTCATCGTCTGTCCCCTCAATGGCCTTCGAACACAGGCTTCTGCTTCGCGACGAAAGCGTCGTGCGCGCGCCGGAAGTCGCCCGTCAACATGCACAGCGCCTGCGCCTGCGCTTCGGCTTCGATCGCCTGCTCGATGCCCATGCTCCATTCCTGGTGCAGCATGGTCTTGGTGATGCCGTTGCCGAAGGCCGGGCCGCTGGCGATCTGTAGCGCCAGGGTCTGCGCCTGCGGCAACAGATCGACCGGTTCACACAAGCGATTGAAAAAGCCCCACGCAGCGCCCTCGTCACCGGTCATTGTGCGGCCGGTGTAGAGCAACTCCGAAGCGCGGCCCTGGCCGATGATCCGCGGCAGGATCGCGCAGGCGCCCATGTCGCAGCCCGCCAGTCCCACACGGTTGAACAGGAACGCGGTCTTGCTGCGCGCCGTACCCAGGCGCAGGTCCGCAGCCATCGCCAGGATCGCGCCGGCGCCGGCGCAAACGCCGTCGACCGCGGCCACGATCGGCTGCGGGCAATGGCGCATCGCCAGCACCAGCTCGCCGGTCATGCGGGTGAACATCAGCAGCTCGGGTGCTTTGAGTTTCAGCAGTGGGCCGATGATCTCGTGCACATCGCCACCCGAACAGAAGTTCTCGCCAGCGCCGGTGAGGACGATCGCGTTGACATCGTCGGCATGGCGCAGCCGTTGAAACAGGTCGCGCAACTCGGCATACGACGCGAAGGTCAGCGGGTTCTTGCGTTCCGGCCGGTTCAAGGTCAGCGTGGCTACGCGGTCGTGCACCGCCCAGTCGAAGTGCTGCGCCGCGTAGCCGGCGAGTGGGGTGCGGTTGCCTTGCAGCAGGGCCGGGTCGATCTCGGCATTCATCGGCGTTCCTTCTTGGCGGGGGGTGGACCGCTGGCGCCGTGCGCCAGATGCAGCCGCAGCCGGCCCAGGTGGTCGTACAGCGCCAGCTTGACGGCGGCGGGCATCTCGCCGATCAACTCGGCCAGCCAGCGTTCGTGCTCGGCGGCCATGGTGGTGAAGCTGCGCCGGCCTTTGGGGGTCAGCACCACGCGGTAGGCGCGGCGGTCGTGCGGGTCGTCGCTGCGCTTGACCAGACCTTCCGCCACCAGTTGATCGGTCAGCCCGGTGACGTTGCCGCCAGTGACCATCAGGTTGTTCGAAAGCTGCTTCATCTGCAGCCCGGCCGGATGGCGGTAAAGCTGCGCCAGGGTGTCGAAGCGCGGCAGCGTGATGCCGAAGCGCGCGCGCAGGCGCTGGCGAATCTGGCGCTCGATCTGCGTGCTGCAAGCCAGCAGCCGCAGCCACAGTTTCAGGTCGGCGTGGTCACCGGCTTGCGCTTGCGCTTCACGGCCGATCTGGTTGGCGTCCAGACCGCGGATCAACTCGAAGGTGGCGGTCATCGTCAACCTTCTTCGGTGCGCTGCACCGGGTCCGACGCGGATTGCGCTGCCAGCATCCGCTCCCGTTCCAGGTTGCGTTCGAGTTGCGACTTGCCGGCGCGGTACGGCTTCGGCCAATTCAAGTCGGCATAGCCGATCTTCGCGGCTTCCATCAAAGTCCAGGCCGGATTCGCCAGGTGCGGCCGGGCAATGGCGCAGAGGTCGGCGCGGCCGGCGGCAATGATGCTATTGACATGGTCGGCTTCGCTGATGGCGCCGACCGCGATCGTCGGCACCCCCGCTTCGTTGCGAATGCGGTCGGCGAACGGGGTCTGGAACATGCGGCCGTAGACCGGCTGCTCCTGCTTGCTGACCTGGCCCGAAGAGCAATCGATCATGTCGGCGCCGGCGGCCTTGAAGCGGCGCGCGACTTCGACGGCGTCGTCCACGGTCAGCCCGCCATCGATCCAATCATTGGCCGAAATGCGCACCGACATCGGCAGGTGTTCGGGCCACACCGCACGCACCGCGGCAAAGACCTCCAGCGGATAGCGCAGCCGGTTGGTAAGGCTGCCGCCATAGTCGTCGTCACGCTGGTTCGTCAGCGGCGAGATGAAGCCAGACAGCAGGTAACCGTGGGCGCAGTGCAGTTCCAGCCAGTCGAATCCGGCTTCGGCCGCGAGACGCGTGCTGTGCACGAAGGCGTCACGCACCGTATCCATCTCGGCCCGCGTCATCTCATGCGACCACGCGCTGACGCCGTCCAAGTACTGCTGGGGCGAAGCTGACACGAGTGGCCAGTTGCCTTCGGTCAACGGCTGGTCGGTGCCCTCCCACGACACGCGCGTCGATCCCTTGGCGCCGGCGTGACCGAGCTGCATGGCAATCTTCGCGTCGCTGTGCACGTGGACGAAGTCGACGATGCGCTTCCAGCCGTCGCGTTGCTGCGTGTTCCACAGGCCAGGGCAGCCGGGTGTGATGCGGGCGTCGGCTGTGACGCAAGTCATCTCGGCGAACACGAGCCCGGCGCCACCCATGGCGCGCGCGCCCAGATGCACCAGGTGGTAGTCGGCCGGCAGTCCGTCCACGCACGAGTACTGCGCCATCGGCGAGACCACCACGCGGTTCTTCAAGGTGATGCTGCGGGCGGTGTACGGCGTGAACATCGGCGGGATCGCGGCCTCGGTCGCGGAACGCTGGACCCCGGCGCCGGCCGCCAGCCAGTCCTCGTAGCTCTCGACATAGGCCTTGTCACGCAACCGCAGGTTCTCGTGGCTGATGCGCTGGCTGCGCGTCAGCAGCGAATAAGCGAACTGCTCGGGGGGCAGTTCGGCATAGCGCGCGACGTTCTCGAACCACTCGGTGGAGTTGCGTGCGGCGTTCTGGATGCGCAGCACCTCGACGCTACGCAGCGCTTCGTAGTCCTGCAGCGCGGCCTTCAGATCGTCCGGCCGTTTGCCGATGCAGCGCGCCAACTCGATCGCGTCTTCCAGCGCCAGCTTGGTGCCGGACCCGATCGAGAAATGCGCGCTGTGCGCCGCGTCACCCATCAGCACCACCGGCGCGCGGTGGCCGGACGGGTCGTGGTGCACCCAGCGTTCGCACACCACCCGCGGAAATTGGATCCACTGCGACGAGCCGCGCAGGTGGCTGGCGTTCGAGACGAGCGGGTGGCCGTCCAGATACTTCGCGAACAGCTTTTCACACCACGCGATCGACGCGTCCTTGTCCATTTGCTCCAACCCGGCAGCACGCCAGGCGGCTTCCGGTGCTTCGACGATGAAGGTCGATGTGCGGTCGTCGAAACGGTAGGCATGGGCCTGGAACCAGCCGTGCGGTGTTTCTTCGAACGCAAAGGTGAAGGCGTCGAACAGCTTGGTGGTACCGAGCCACACGAAGCGGCAGAGCCGGGTGTCGATGTCGGGGCGGAAGCTGCCTGCGTGCGCGCTGCGGATGCGGCTGTTGAGGCCGTCGCTGGCGATGACGAGATCGGCGTCGGGATAGTCCGCCTCGCCCTTTGCGTCGGTCTCGAACAGCAGTTCCACGCCGACCGCTTCACAACGCGCCTGCTGGATGTTGAGCAGCCGCTTGCGACCGATGCCACAGAAGCCATGGCCGCCGGATCGCACCACGTGCCCACGGATGTGGACCTCGATGTCGTCCCAATGGTTGAACGCATCGCCGATCTGCGCCGCGCTGATCGGGTCGGCCTGCTGCAGGTTTCCTAGCGTCTGGTCCGAGAACACCACGCCCCAGCCGAAGGTGTCGTAGGGCTTGTTGCGTTCGACCACCCGCAGGCGCCGCGCAGGATCCTGCAACTTCAGCAGGAGCGCGGCGTACAAGCCGGCTGGGCCGCCGCCGATGCAAACGATGTTCATCGGGTTTTTCGTGCGTGCTTCGCCCATGCGCGGTATTTGAAGTCTCGATGATTTAGTTGTCAACTAATTTCGCCACAACGGACGTTTCGGGCGGGGGCCGGGCCCGCGCGCACAATCCGGGCCGCATGAATCACAGCTTCCTGTCGGCCCTGGTGTTGCTGCTGCTGGTGCTGGACCCGCTGGGCGGCCTGCCGATCTACATCGCGGTGCTGCGCGGCGTGCCGCCAGAGCGCCGCACCTGGGTTTCGTTGCGCGAGACCGCCATCGCCTTCGTGGTGCTGGCGCTTTTCATGGTCGGTGGCCAAGGCTTCCTGTCGCTGATGCGGCTGTCGGAGCGCTCGCTCGAAGTGGCGGGTGGCGTGATCCTGCTGATCATCGCGATGCGCATGGTGTTTGCCAGCGGCGCCGAGGTCTATGCCACCGGCGACAGCGCGCGTGAACCCTTCATCTATCCGCTGGCGGTGCCGCTCTTGGCCGGACCCTCGGCGATGGCGACGGTACTGCTGCTGGCGTCACGCCAGCCAGAGAGCTTGTGGACCTGGATGGCCGCGCTGACGGTGGCGATGGCGATCTCGGGCGTGGTGCTGCTGGCGTCCGACCGCGTGCGCAGGGTGCTGGGCGAATCGATGGTGGCTGCGATCGAGAAGCTGATGGGCCTGGTGCTGACCGCGATCGCCGTCGAAATGATTCTGGCCGGGCTGAAGCATTACTTCTTCGACCCGCTGTGAAATGGAAGAGCCCCCAAGCTCGCTCATGCTCGCCACCCCCCGAGGTGGGGAGAACCCCGCGGCTCCAAGCCGGCCTGCGCCGGCTTGGACGGGGCGAGCGC
>JALYUN010000135.1 GCA_030853725.1 Pseudomonadota bacterium
CGGCACATGTGAATGGACGTGCCTGGTGGGCTCATGGCGGTGACGATGACTGTGACTTGCCGCTCGCAAGGCACCGTGGTGATCGTCATGGTGATGACCGTGGTGCCCGTCGTCGTGACGGTGCGCATGCTCGTGCTCCAGCGCCTCGTGCACATGCTCATGCTCATGGGACTCCACCAGGTGCAAAACAACTCCCGTCAGCATCAGTCCGCCTCCGGCCGCCATGCCCCAACTCAAGCTGCGGTCGCCGAGCGCGATCGCCAGCACGGCACCGATGAACGGTGCGAACGCGAACACCGAGCCCGTGCGCGCGGCGCCAAAAGCGCGTTGCGCCAGCAGGTACAACCGCAGGCTCAGACCGTAGCCGCAGGCGCCGATTGCCAACAAAGAGAGCGCAGCAACCCAACCGGGCAGAGGCTCACCCGCGCCCCAGGCGAGTGTGGCCGTGACGCCTGCACCGAGAGCCGACTTGCCGAATACAACCTGAGCCGGATCGCGTTCGGCGAGTGCGCGCGACAAGGTGTTGTCTACGCCCCAGGCCGCGGTGGCAGCCAGCACGGCGCACAAGCCCAGCCATTGCAGGCCGCCATGCAGTCCCCGATCGACTACCAGCACGACCCCGCCCGTCAGCAGGAGCCCCATGGCGGTCCAGACACGACGGTCCATGACCTCGCGATAGAGCGCTCGCGCCAGCACCGCGGTGAACAGCGCCTCCAGGGCCAGCATCAACGATGCACTGGTGCCGCTCGTGTGCTGCAGGCCCCAGGCCAACGCCACCGGACCGATCGCTGCACCGATCAGCGCCATCCAAAACAGGCGCGGCAAGTCTTCACGACGAAGCGCCGCTTCGCGCTCGACGGGCTGTCGCAGCAGCAAACCGATCAGTGCGGCTCCGGCGTAGAGCAGCGCGGCCGTACTGAACGGACCCATGCCGTTGCCTGCGCGCTGTACCAGTGGCGTGCTGGTGCCGAACAGGCCCGCCGCGCCGAGTGCCAGCAGGCCGCCTGTGAGCGCCGGCCAGGGCCGCTCGCTCCTTCGTTCGCTTTCGTTGTTCATCGGGTTCCCACCGCCCGAATCCATAGGGCCAGAGCGAGGCAGGTAGGCACTCGGTGTCGTTTGCGCACCGTCCGTGGTCGCGGCGCCCTGGGGGCGCGTTTCAGCATGCGCATTCCTTTGGTCGAACCGACGACCGCCTGAACCGATTCAACTCTGCATCAGCCGCCGGCTGCGGGCCACCGACATCAGGATGCCGAGTCCGAGGCCGAGCGACACCATCGCCGTGCCGCCGTAGCTGACGAAGGGCAGTGGCACGCCCACCACCGGCAGGATGCCGCTGACCATGCCCATGTTGACGAAAGCGTAGGTGAAGAAGCCCATCGTCACTGCGCCGGCCAACAAGCGCGTGAAAACGGTCGGCGCTTCGGCCGCGATCATCAGCCCGCGGAAGATCAGGAAAGTGAAGCCGGCCAGCAACATCAGCACCCCGGCCAGGCCGAACTCTTCGCAGAACGCAGCAAAAATGAAGTCGGTGGTGCGTTCGGGAATGAACTCCAGGTGGGTCTGCGTGCCCTGCATGAAGCCCTTGCCCGACAGTCCACCGGAGCCGATGGCGATCATGCCCTGGATGATGTGAAAGCCTTTTCCGAGCGGGTCGGTGGTGGGGTCCAGCAGCGTGCACACACGGTGCTGTTGATAGGCCCGCAACAATGGCCATTCGACGCCAGGCTTGCAGATCGCGTCGGCGCTGAGCACCACAGCGGCCACGCACACCGCAGCCATCACCAGCACCGGCACCACCAGTTTCCACGACAGGCCCGCGAAGAAGATCACATAGATGCCGCCGGCCAGAATCAGGACCGCCGTGCCCAGGTCGGGTTGTTTGACGACCAAAGCCACCGGTAACAGCAGCAGCACGCCGGCGGCGATGAAGTCGAACACCCGCAGGCGGCCTTCGCGGCGCTGAAACCACCAGGCCAGCATCAGCGGTACGGCGATCTTCAAAACCTCGCTGGGCTGGATCACCAGCGGCCCCAGTGCCAGCCAGCGCGTCGCGCCCTTGCGCGTGATGCCGAACACCGCCGTGGCGATCAATAGCGCCAGCCCCAGCGTGTACAGCGGCAGCGCCAGCTTCTGCAATTTTTGCGGAGGCACCTGCGCCACGCCGAACAGGACTAACAGCGCCAGCACCATGTTGCGGCCGTGGTCGGCGAAGCGGGTGCCGTGGTCGTAGCCGGCCGAGTACATCGCCACCAGTCCGATCGCGGCCAGCACCACCACCGCCAGCAGCAGGCCGGGGTCGAAACCTGAGAACACGCGCCGCACCGCGAGCCACGGCGAGGGCTGCGCGTAGACCGAACTCATCGCACCACGCCCGCGGTTCCCGCCGCCAGTTTCTGGAGTGCCGCTGCGGCCTGTACGGCGGGCGCCGATGCAGCAGCCATCGGCGCCAATCCTTGCCCCGGTAGTGGAATGTCTTCGGCCCGGCGCGGGATGCCGATCGGTGCTTTCGCCTTGCCTTCACGCATCGCGGCCATGTCTTCCACGCTCGGATACTGGCCCAGCAGCACATAGTCGAAAACGCGGCGCGCGATCGGCGCTGCCGAATCCGAACCCCACCCGGCGTTCTCGACGATGACGGCCAGCGCCACCGTCGGTGCGTCGATCGGCGCAGCGGCGATGTACAGCGCATGGTCGCGCTTGCGCTCGTCGATTTTCGCCGCGTTGTATTTTTCGGTGCGGCTGGCACCCACCGCTTGCGCTGTGCCGGTCTTGCCGCCGCTGCGGTAGCCGGCGCCGGCGAACGACACGCGTGACGTGCCTTCCTGGGTCACGCCGTAGAGCGCGCTGCGGATCACCGCCACGTCTTCGGGCTTGTAGGGCAGCGGCTCCAGCGCGTCGCTGGCGATTTGCTTGTGCTCCCCGGTGTAGGGGTTCTGGATCTCGCGCACCAGCCGCGGCTTGAAGCGCTCGCCGCCCGAAACCAGTGTGGCCATTGCGGTGGCGAGCTGCAGCATCGTGAAGTTGTTGTAGCCCTGCCCGATACCGAGCGAAATCGTCTCGCCGGCATACCACTTCTGCTGCGCCGGGCGCTTGTACTTCTTGCGCTTCCATTCGATCGAAGGCAGGTCGCCGGTGAGCTCGCCTTCGAGATCGATGCCGGTCTTGCGGCCGAAGCCCATCGGCATCAACTGGTCGTGTATGCGGTCCACGCCCATCTCGTTGGCCAACGAATAGAAGTAGACGTTGCTCGACTCGACGATGGCGCGGTGCATGTCCATGATGCCGCCGCGCTCGTTCTCGGGGCTGCCGAAACGGTGGCCGGCAAACATGTAGAAGCCCGGGTCGTTGATCAGCGTCTTCGGCGTGCGGGTGCCGGTGTTCAGCGCCGCCATCGCCATGAAGGGCTTGTAGGTCGAGCCGGGTGGATAGGTGCCGCGCAGTGCGCGGTTGAGCATCGGCTTGTCGAGCGACTCGTTCAGCTCGCGCCAGCTTTCGACGTCGATGCCGTCGACGAACAGGTTCGGATCGAAGGTGGGCTTGCTGACGAAGGCCAGCACCTCGCCATTGCGCGGGTCCAGCGCCACCAATGCGCCGCGGCGGTCGCCGAACAGTTCTTCCACCAGCGCCTGCAGACGAATGTCGATCGACAACACCAGCTTGTCGCCGGGTGTTGGCGGGTGGCTGCTGAGGCGCCGCACTGCGCGCCCGCTGGCGCTGGTTTCGACCTCTTCGAAACCGGCGGTGCCGTGAAGCTCGGTTTCGTAGCTTTGCTCGATCCCGAGCTTGCCGATGTACTCGGTCCCCTTGTAGTTGCCCTGGTCCGCTTCGTCCCAGTCCTCCATGGCTTTCTTCTCGGCCTGGTTGATGCGGCCGATGTAGCCGAGCAGGTGGGCCCCGGTTTCGCCGAGCGGGTAGTTGCGGAACAGCCTCGCTTTGACATCGACACCCGGGAAGCGGTAGCGCTGCGCGGCGAAGCGCGCCACTTCCTCATCGCTGAGTTTGGTGCGAATCGGCAGTGAATCGGTGCCACGCGATTCGTCCAGCAAGTGCCGAAAGCGCCGCAGGTCGCGCGGGCCGATCTCGACCACCTTGGACAGTTCACCGATCAGCGTGTCCAGCTCGACCGCGCTGTCACGCACGCGCCGTGGCGTGATCTCGAGCGTGTACGCCGAGTAGTTGCTGGCCAGCGTGACGCCGTTACGGTCGACGATCAACCCGCGGTTGGGCACGATCGGCACGACAGCGATGCGGTTGTTCTCGGCTTGCGTTGCCAGATCTTCGTGGCGAAAAATTTGCAGGTGCACGAGACGTGCGGTCAAGACGCCGAAGGCCACGAGCACAAACAATGCCGCCGCGAACAGGCGCGCATGAAAGCGCCTGACTTCAAGTTCGATATCGCGAATTTCACTCATTGACGCTCATCAGCTCGGGGTTGCCATTGAACAAGTGGAGCAGCGGAACCGGCTTTGCCGGGCCGCCAGCGAGCGCCCCCTAAGGGGGGCAGCGACCGACAGGGAGCGTGGGGGCTTACAAAGGTCGATTTTGATCGGGATCGGGAGCGCGGAGTTGGGGCGCCAGCAGCAGCACGCTGGCCAGCGGCCACAGTACGGCCTCGATGGCTGGCGCTGCCAGCAACGACCAACCCGGGAACATGCCGCCGGCGATCATGCGCACCAACAGCGAGACGGCGTGGGCCGCGAAGAACACCGGCAGCACCTGCAGCGCCTGGCCGATCAGCCCGAACCACAGCAGACGGCGGTGGATGGTGATGGCGGCATAGCTCAGCAGCGTATAGGCCAGCGCGTGCTGGCCGAGCAGCGCGCTCTGGTGCACATCGACCAGCAGCCCGAACAGGAAGGCCACGCCCACCCCCACGCGCCGCGGTTGGTGGACGTTCCAGAACACCAGCGCGAGCGCCAGCAGGTCGGGCATGGCGGGTTGGCGACCGAAAGGCAGCATGCCGAACGCCAGCGCCAGCGCCAGCGTGAAGGCGATGAACAGCGGGTTGACCGGCAGCAGGAGCTGGTCGGACCCGGTGGGCATGATGGCGCCGCGCTTCATGGCGCAGGGCGACTTGCTTTCGGATTCGATGGAGTGCCGCAGAACATTACTTGCGTCGGGGTGTCTGCAACAAGCGATCCGCCGGCCTCGCGGTGCTGGCTTCGGGCTCGGGCCGCGGGGGCAATTGCAGACCCACCGGCGCCAGGACCAACAGCAGTCTCACGCCGTCGGGCCGGGCCGCGGGGGCCAGCGTGATGCGGGCGAAACCGGTTTCCATGCGACGGTCGACGGCGGCGACCTGCGCCACCGGCAGCCCGCCTGGATAAACCCCGTCCAGGCCACTGGTAAGCAACGCGTCGCCGACCGCGACATCGGCGTTGGCCGAGGTGTAGCGCAGTTCGAGCCCGTTGCCGCCGAAGACCACGCCGCGCTGTTGCGTGCGGGCGTTGACGATGGGAATCGCCGCGTCTTTGTCGGCCAGCAGCGTGACCTCGGAAGTCAACGGAAAGACGCGCGTGACCTGACCGAGCACGCCGGCTTCGTCGATCACCGGCGAGCCGGGCGCAACGCCATGGGTACTGCCGCGGTCGATCACGACCTTGCGCGAATACGGGTCGGCGGCTTCGTAGACGATTTCGGCGGCCGTCGATTGCACCTTGAGCCCGCTGCGCAGCTCCAGCAGCGCGCGCAGGCGCTCGTTTTCTTTGCGAAGCTGCTCTGCCAGCAGCACCTGTGCCGACTGGCTGGCCAGTTGCTCGCGGGCCTCGTGTTCGATTTGCAGGGCCTTGCGCAAACTCTGCACAGTCTCGGCGCCGCCACGCGCCACCTGCACCGGCACCGCCAGCGTGCGTTGCACCGGCAGCAGCACCACGGCCAGGGCTTCGCGCAACGGCTCCATGAACTTGAAGCGCACGTCGGCCACCATCAGAAAAACGGCCAACGCCGCAAAGAACACCAGCTTCGTCAGCGCCGAAGGGCCCTGGCGGAAGAACGGTGGTGGCGTGCGGTCGATCGTGCCCAGCGCCATTCAGGGTGCTCCGCGCTACAAGGACTGGTCGGGGCGAGAAATCGCACGGCCGCTCCGAAATTTTCTCATTCCCCTTGGGAGAGCGGAGACGCAGCCGCCATGGGGGCAATCG
>JALYUN010000140.1 GCA_030853725.1 Pseudomonadota bacterium
CCGCTGCTGCGGCGAGGGTGCCGACGCCGATCAGCAGGCGGTTCAAAGTGGTGAGGCGCATGGAGCAGCCTTTCGGTACGAGTGGAGGATGGGCTCGGCAGCGGGTTGCATCAGCAACCGCGGCGCAAGCCGACCGCAGTGTGACACCGCGTCAGCCGGTTGCGCACCATCGTCCTCGCGACCTTCGCCGAGCCGCCCGGGCCAGCGCTCTGCCAGCGCTTCGTCAAACCTGGGCCCGTTCCTTGCCCCGGGACCAACCCGGTTGACTGTCGACAGATTGCCCCGCACGATTCAGGTGCGTTGCAGATCCACTGTGCGTCGCGCTCAACCCGTTCCGAGCGTGCGACACCGAACCCTATCGAGGCTTCACCGTCATGACACTCCAGGCCATCCATCCGTCGAAAACCACCGGCCAGCCCCGCACCTCACCAGCCGAACGCGCGGTGCGTGTAGACCTGGCAGCCGCCTACCGCCTGATCGCCTACTTCGGGCTCGACGACGGCATCTACACCCACATCTCGGCGCGGGTGCCGGGCACCGAAGACCAGTTCCTCATCAACCCCTTCGGCATGCTGTACCGCGACATCACGGCGTCGTCGCTGGTGAAGATCGACCTGGAAGGCAAAATTCTGGACGACTCGCCGTACGACGTGAACCCGGCCGGCTTCACGATCCACAGCGCCGTGCACGCCGCGCGCCACGACGCCATCTGCGTGCTGCACACCCACACCGTGGCCGGCGTGGCGGTGTCGTCACTGGAAGACGGCCTGCAACCCTGCAACCAGTGGGCGCTGCAATTCCACGACCGCGTCGTCTATCACGACTACGAAGGTATCGCGCTGAACCTGGACGAGCGCGAACGGCTGGTGGCCGACCTCGGACCGAAGGCCAAGGTGATGGTGCTGCGCAACCACGGGTTGATGACGCTCGGCAACACCATCTCAGAGGCGGTGATCCTGATGCTGAACCTGGAACGCGCCTGCACGGTGCAGATGGCGATCCAGGCCAGCGGCCAGGCGGTCCACACGCTCTCGCCCGAGACCTGCGAAATCACGGCGAAGCAATACGAAGGTGGCGCCAGCAAGCGCGCAGCAGCAGGCACCGACCCGAACGCCCTCGAATGGCGCGCGCTGCTGCAGCGGCTGGAGCCATTGCCGGCCACCTCTTTCCGCGACTGACTGCCCACCCCGAAGCGCCTGCGGCGCTCCCCCTCAAGGGGGCGCCCCCCTGCAGCCCGGCAAAAGCCGGTTCCGCGGGGGGCACTCGAAGCGCCGCGACGCATCTGCCTTGTCCCAACCCATTTCAAGAGCCCCCCACATGAAGCGTCGCCAACTGATCCAGGGCGGCGCCGGCAGCGCTGCCGGTTTGACCCTGGCAGGCGTGCCGCTGCACTTGCTGGCGCAAGGCCGCGGAGTCATCAACTGCATCGTGCAACCCGAGCCGCCCGGCCTGAACATCGGGCTGACGCAGAACGGGCCGACGCAACTGGTGGCCGGCAACATCTATGAAGGCCTGCTGCGCTACGACGCGAAGCTGGAGCCGATTCCGCTACTGGCCACCTCTTGGACATCCAACAAGAAAGGCACGGTCTACACCTTCAAGTTGAAGCCGGGTGTGACCTGGCACGACGGCAAGCCCTTCACCGCCGCCGATGTGGTCTTCACCGCCGACGTGTTCCTGCGCAAGACCCATGCGCGCACCCGGGCCGTGCTGGCCGCGGTGGAAAGCATCAAGGCGTTGGACCCGCTCACGGTGGAGTTCCGGCTGAAGTACCCCTTCGGCCCGTTCATGGGCATCTTCGAAGTCGGCAGCATGCCGATGCCGGCGCATCGGCATGGTGTTCCAGGAGCCCATGACGGCGCTGAATCCGGTGATGCGCGTGGGCGAGCAGATCGGCGAGGTCTACGACGCGCACGACCTGAAGCTGCCAGCGGCCGAGCAGCGCCGCCGCATCGTCGCCGCACTCGCCGATGTCGGCCTGCCCGACCCCGAATTGCTCGTCGACAGCTATCCGTTCCGGCTCTCGGGCGGCCAACGGCAGGGGGTCATGATCGCCTGCGCACTGGCGCTGGAGCCGCTCTTGCTGATCGCCGACGAGCCCACCACCGCGCTCGACGTCACGACGCAGGCGCAGATCCTGAAGCTGATCCGCGAACTGCAGCAACGTCGAGGCACGGTGGTGCTCTTCATCACCCACGACTTCGGCGTCGTCTCCGAGATCGCCGACGACGTGGTGGTGATGCAGATCGGCCGCATCGTCGAAGCCGGCCCGGCGCGGCAATTGCTGCTGGCGCCGCAACATGCCTACACGCGCCAGTTGATCGAATCGATTCCCAACGGCGAAGCGCGCAGCGCCGCCGTTACCGAGGCGCCGGCAGTGGTGCTGCAAGTGCAGGGCCTGTGCAAGACCTACCGCTCGGGCCACGGTTTGTTCAAGCGCGGGCGTGAAGTCGCGGCAGCGCGCGATGTGAGTTTCGACTTGCGCCGCGGCCAGACGCTGGGGCTGGTGGGCGAGTCGGGCTCGGGCAAGTCCAGCGTCGGCCGTTGCCTGGTCGGACTGCAGACCTTCGACAGCGGTGAGATCCATTTCCAGGGTCGCAAGCTCGCCAACGGCGCGGCCTTCAGGCGCGAGGCCGCCGGCAAGATCCAGATGGTGTTCCAGGACCCGTATGCCTCACTGAACCCGCGTCACAAGGTCGGCGCGGCGATTGCCGGCGGGCCGATCGCGCAGGGCGCCTCGAAGGCCGAAGCTTGGCAGCGCACGCTTTCGATGCTGGAGTTGGTGGGGCTGAATGCCGATGCGGCCGACCGCTACCCGCACGAGTTCTCGGGCGGGCAGCGTCAGCGCATCGGCATCGCACGCGCGCTGGCGATGGAGCCGGCGTTGTTGGTGGCCGACGAGCCGGTCTCGGCGCTGGACGTTTCGGTGCAAGCGCAGGTGCTGGCGCTGTTCGCCGACGTGCGTGACCGCTTCCACCTGGCGATGGTTTTCATCACCCACGACTTGCGCGTGGCCGGACAGATGTGCGACCACATCGCGGTCATGCAGCGCGGCGTGGTGGTCGAATACGGACCGACGCGCCAGGTGTTGCACGCGCCGCGCCACGATTACACCCAGAGCCTGATCGACGCCGTGCCGCGGCTCGTGGCGGCGCCCTGCAACGACACCATCACGGCATGAAACCACCCTGCATTGCGCTGATCAGCGAAACCGTCACGCTCGACAGCCTGGCCAAGGCTTTCGAACGCGCCAGCCCCGGCATAGAGTTGCGCAGCGGTAGCGAACTCGGCCGGCTCGAAGACATCGACGTCGCGGTTTGCTGGTATCCGCCGAAAGGGCTACTGGCGACGTTGCCGAAGCTGCAACTGGTGCAGTCTCTGGCAGCCGGTATCGACCACTTGACCGACGACCCGCAACTGCCCCGCCACGTGCCGCTGTGCCGCGTGGTCGACCATACGATGGCCGCCGGTATGAACGCGTATGTGGCCTGGGCGGTGGTCAGCCAGCAGCGCCACATGCCGGCCTATGCCGCCGATGCCGCGCAGGGCCGCTGGAAGGAACAGCCGATCGTGTCGCCGCGCCGGCACCGTGTCGGCATCCTCGGACTCGGGACACTCGGCTTGGCTTGTGCCACGGTGCTGGCGTCGATCGGCTATGCCGTGCGCGGCTTCAGCAACACGCAGAAGAACGACTTGCCGACCGGTGTGACCGGCTTTCATGGCGTGGAGCAGCGGGCCGATTTTTTGTCGGGCTGCGACACGCTCGTCAACCTGCTTCCGTTGACGCCTGCAACGCGCGGCGTGTTGAACGCCGCGCTCTATGCGCAGCTTCCGCGCGGCGCCCATTTGGTCAACGTGGGCCGCGGCGCGCATCTGGTGGAAGCCGACCTGATCCCGGCGCTGGAAAGCGGGCAGCTTGCCGCCGCAACGCTCGACGCGGTGCCAACCGAGCCGCTGCCGACCGAGCACCTGTTCTGGCGCCACCCACAGATCACCATCACGCCGCACATCGCCACCCGCACCGACCGCAGCGTGATCGCCGAACAGACGCTGGCGAATCTGGCGGCGCTGCGTGCTGGGAAGCGGCCCGAGCTGCAGGTCGATCTCGACCGCGGGTATTAGATGATCCACCCCCGTAGCCCCTTCGGCGCTCGCCCTCAAGGGGGCGCCCCCCTGCGGCCCGGCAAAGCCGGTTCCGCGGCCGGCACTGGGTCGCGGCGCGATGTATTCGGGGCGCTTGGTACGCTGGTACAGCTCTCGGGCGCAGCAACATGACGCGCACGGGCCTGCGCACCGACTCCCGCGCCGCGGGCATCGCGATCTTCGTGCTGGCGTTGACTCTCTTCGCCAGCTACGACGCCTTCGCCAAGTACATCTTGCAGTTTTATCCGGCGCCCTTCGTCAACCTGATGCGCTACTGCTCGATCGGCGTCATCGCCACCGGCGTGCTGTGGCAAGCCGGCGCGCTGCAGCTTTGGCGCACACCGCACCGCGGGCTGCTGGTGCTGCGCGGGACGATGCTCGCCATTGTCGCCACCTGCTTCATGACTGCGCTGACATGGATGCCGTTGGCCGAGGCCACCGCCCTCTACTTCACCGCGCCACTTGTAATGGTGGCGCTCTCGTCCACGGTACTGGGCGAGCACGTCGGACGCCGCCGCTGGGTGGCGGTCGGCTTCGGCTTCTGCGGCATGCTGTTGATCGTGCGGCCGGGCAACGACTTGCCGCTGGTGGGCACGCTGCTGATGGCGGTGTCGGCGGTCTGCTATGCCGTTTTCCAGCTCCTGACACGGCGCTTGGCGGGTCTGGTCTCGCCGGCGCTGCAGTACGGCTATATGGCATTGATCTGCTTCGTCGTCACCGCCGTGCCGGCACCGTTTTTCTGGCTCGCGCAGCCGGTGCCCGTGGCCGATGTGCTGCTGATGCTCGGCGCCGCAGGGGTCAGTGGCACCGCGCAACTGCTGCTGCTGGCGGCCTTCAGGCGGGTCGAAGCCTCGACGCTGGCGCCGCTGAACTATCTGCAACTGTTGATGGCCGTGGTGATCAGCAGCGTCTGGTTCGCGCGCCCGCCCGATGCCATTGCCGCGGCCGGCATCGGCCTGATCGTTGCAGCCGGGCTGTACTTGTCGCTCGGCAAGCCGGCGCGTGCGCCGGCCACGCCGCAAGCAAAGATCGAATTGCAGCCATGACGGCACTCGACGAGCCCGCCGACTTCGAAACCCTGGAGTCGCAGGACCTGGTGGGCCGGGTCGAAGCGCAGCTCACCCGCGCCATCGTCAGCGGCCGGCTGGCACCGGGCGAGCGCGTCTACGAAGCCGAGATCGCGCGCCGCATGGGAATCAGCCGCGCGCCGGTGCGTGAAGCCGCGCGCCGGCTCGAACGCCAGGGTGTGCTGGTGGCCCGACCGCGCCACGGCTTTGCGGTGCGCACGGTCAGCGTGCAAGAGATCGACGACCTGTTCCAAGTGCGCATCAGCCTGGAGCTGAGCGCCATCGAGTTGGCTTGTGCCAAGGCATCCGACAGTGGGCTGCAACGCGTTGCGGACTTGGTCGAGACCATGGTGCGCGAAGCGCCTTCGCTGCCGCAGCACCAGCGAATTGCGCTCGACCTCGACTTCCACACGCTGATCTGCGAACTCTCGGGGAACGCGCAACTGCACCGCATCCTGACCAACCTGCAGACCGAAATGCGGATGATCATGGCGCTGATCGACGCGGTCTACGACGACCCGGTGACGATCGCCGTGACGCACCGGCCGATGGTCGAAGCCTTGCTGCAGCGCGACGCCGCAGCGTCGTCGGCCGCACTGCGCGTGCACCTGGACGACGCCTGGCAGCATGTGCGTGCGCTCTTCGTCCAGCAACACGGCAGCGCGCCTTCGCCTGCGCCTTCGAAGCGCCCGAGGCGGGCCCCATCGACCCAGGAGCCATCGACATGAAGATCGTCTACAGCGACCTCCACAACGACCACGACCCGCAGCTCTTCATGGTGCGCGGCAAGTTCAAGCGCAGCAACGAACAACCCGAACGCGCCCACCGGCTGCTGGCGGCGGCCGAAGCCGCGGGGCATGAACAGGTGGCGGCGCACGACTTCGGCGCCGGCCCGCGGGCTGCCGTCCACACGCCGGACTACCTGCGCTTTCTGGAAACCGCCTACGCGCGCTGGCAGTTGCTGGACGACCCATCGCCCGAGGTCATGCCCAACATCCACCCGTTTCCCGGCCAGCCCTGCACTTATCCCGAAAGTGTCGTCGGCCAGGCCGGCTTTCACATGGGCGACAACGCCTGCTCGATCGGCCCACACACCTGGGCCGCAGCGGTTGGCGCTGCGCAGGTGGCGACCGAAGCGGCAGAACGCGTGCTGAACGGCGAACGCGCGGCCTATGCGCTGTGCCGCCCGCCGGGGCACCACGCCTATGTCGACCGTGCGAACGGCTTCTGCTACTTGAACAACGCCGCCATCGCCGCGCAGCATCTGCGCCAGCGCCATGCACGGGTGGCCGTGCTGGACATCGACGTGCACCACGGCAACGGCACCCAAGGCATCTTCTACCGACGCGCCGATGTGCTGACGGTTTCGATCCACGCCGACCCGCGTTTCATGACGCCGTTCTTCACGGGCCATGCGCACGAGCGGGGTGAGGGCGAAGGCCTGGGCTACAACGTCAATCACCCGCTGCCACTGGGCACCGATGTCGACGCCTACCTGTTGGCTTTGCGCCTTGCTTGCGACACCGTGCGCGCCTTTGCGCCGGGTGCGCTGGTGGTGGCGCTGGGCCTGGATGCGCACGAACGCGACCCGTACAAGGGCATGCGCATCACCACCGAAGGCTTCGGGCTGCTGTTGGCCGAAATCGCCCGGCTCGGGCTGCCCAGCGTGCTGGTACAGGAAGGCGGCTACTTGTCGGAGGACCTGGGGCCGAACCTCGTCAGCGCGTTGCGCGGCTTCGAGAGCGTGGCGTGACCGTCGTGATGGAACTGCTGACCGAGGCGATCGCGGGTGGCCCTGCAGACGTGCTGAGCCAGGAATCGCCAGCGGTGCCGATCGAACAGGTGCGCCGCCTGCTGGCCGTTCATTGGGGCCTGGGTGGCGCCGTGACACCGATGAGCGGTGAGCGCGACCGCAACCACTTGTTGCAGTCCGATGCCGATGGCGCGTGCTATCTGCTGAAGGTTTCGCACCCGGCTGAAGCGCCGCTGGTGGCGGACTTCCAGACCCGCACGCTGCAGCACCTGGCACAAGCTGACTCGGAGCTGCCGGTGCAGCGCATCGTGCCCACGCTGGAGGGTGAAGCGTCGACCACGACCGATCCCGGCGACGGCCGACCGCGGGTGGTACGGCTCTTCAGCTACTTGCCTGGGCTGCCGCTGCCCGAGGCGCCACGCAGCGCCACTCAGCGAGTGAATCTGGCGCGGATGCTGGCGCGGCTGGACCTTGCATTGCAGAACTTTCGCCACCCGGCAGGCCAGCAGCAACTGCCCTGGGATATTCAGCATGCGGGTGCGGTGCGCGGGCTGTTGCATCACATCGCCGAGCCAGCACGCCGCGCGCTGGCCGAGCGTGCGCTGAACCGGTTCGATCAACTCGCCGCACTGCGCTTGCCCATGTTGCGCCGCCAGCCGATCCACAACGACCTGAACCCGAACAACGTGCTGGTCGATGAAGCAGAGCCTGACCGCATCAGCGGCATCCTCGACTTCGGCGACATGGTCGAGGCGCCGTTGATCGACGACTTGGCGGTGGCCGCGGCTTACCAACTCGGCTGCGAAGGCGACCCGTTCGCCGATGTGCTGCCCTTCGTCGCCGCCTACCATGCGGTGTTGCCGCTGCAGCGCGCCGAAGTCGAGGTGCTGTACCCGCTGATGGCGGCCCGGCTGGTGATGGTGGTGGCGATCAGCGGTTATCGCGCGGCACGCGACCCGGCTAACGCAGCCTATGTGCTGCGCAACAACGGGCCTTCGTGGGCCCGGTTGGGAGCTTGCGATGGGCTGGCGCCCGAACACGCTGCAGCAACGCTGTGTGCGGCTTGCGGCATCGCCTGAAGGGGCGTCGATGACCACGGTCGACGACACCACGCCAGCGCTGCTGGCGCGTCGCGCCCAACTGCTGGGCCCCGCCTATCGCCTGTTCTATGAGCAGCCGCTACACCCGGTGCGCGGCGCGGGCGTGTGGCTTTACGACAGCGCGGGTCGAGCCTATCTGGACGCCTACAACAACGTGGCCTCGGTCGGCCACTGCCACCCGCTGGTGGTGGCCGCACTGGCGCGCCAGGCGGCGCTGCTGAACACCCACACGCGCTACCTGCATGAAGGCGTCCTCGACTATGCCGAGCGTCTGATGGCGACCATGCCGTCGGCCATCGGGCATGTGATGTTCACCTGCACCGGCAGCGAAGCCAACGACCTGGCGCTGCGCGTGGCGCGTGCGCATACCGGCGCCGAAGGGGTCATCGTCACCCGCTTCGCGTACCACGGCGTGACATCCGCAATCGCGGCGGCGTCGCCTTCGCTCGGCAGCTTCGTCAAGCTTGGCGATGCGGTGCGCACCGTGGCCGCGCCCGACGGCTATCGCAGCGACCCGGCCACGTTGGGCACCACGTTTGCGAACGGCGTGCGTGCGGCGATCGCCGACCTGCGTTCGCATGGCATCGCACTGGCGGCGCTGCTGCTCGATACGGTGTTCTCCAGCGACGGCATTCACACCGACCCGCCCGGCTTCCTGGCCGAAGCCGCAGCCGTGATCCGCGAAGCCGGCGGGGTGTTGATCGCCGACGAAGTGCAGGCCGGCCTCGGCCGCACCGGCGACGCACTGTGGGGCTTCCAGCGCCACGGCCTGGTGCCCGAGATCGTGACGATGGGCAAGCCGCTCGGCGCCGGCCACCCGTTGGCGGCGATGGCGGTGCAGCCGATGGTGCTGGCCGCGTTCGCGCGCGAGTGCCGCTACTTCAACACCTTCGGCGGCAACCCGGTGTCGATGGCGGTCGGCAACGCCGTGCTGGATGTCGTCGAAGCCGAAGGGCTCATGGCCAACGCGCAGCGTGTCGGTGCGCTGTTGCGCGACGGCCTGTGGTCGCTGGCGGGCCGCCATACGCTGATCGGCGACGTGCGCGGCGCGGGGCTCTTCATCGGCGTCGAACTCGTCACCGACCGCGGCAACAAGGCGCCCGCCGGCGCGGCGGCGCTGCGTGTCGTCAACGCGATGAAAGCGCGTGGCGTGCTCATCAGCAGCGCCGGGCCCGACGCCAACGTTCTGAAGATCCGCCCGCCATTGGTGTTCAATGAAGCCAATGCGGGGCAGCTCATCGAAACGCTCGACGCGGTGCTGTCGGACAAGGGCCCAGAGGCAGCGGCGGAGACCCTATGAACGAGCTGCAGATCGACGCGAAGCGCCTGTGGGACGCGCTGATGACGCTGGCCCGGATCGGCGCCACCGACAAGGGCGGCGTTTGCCGGCTGGCGTTGACGGAGCTCGACCGCCAGGGCCGGGCGCTGTTCACCGAATGGGCCATCGCCGCCGGCTGCAGCATCCGCACCGACACGATCGGTAATCTGTTCGCGCGCCGCGCCGGCCGCAACCCGGCGTTGCCGGCGGTGGCCACCGGCAGCCATCTCGACACCCAACCCACCGGTGGCAAGTTCGACGGCAACTACGGCGTGCTGGCCGGGCTCGAAGTGCTGCGCACGCTCAACGACGCGGGTGTGCAGACCGAAGCGCCGCTGGAAGTCTGCGTCTGGACCAACGAAGAAGGCTCGCGCTTCGTGCCGGTGATGATGGGCTCAGGCGTCTACGGCGGTGCCTTCACGTTGCAGCACGCTTTGCAGTCCGCGGACCGCGACGGCATCACTGTGGCGACGGCGTTGGCCGCGATCGACCAGGTCGGTGAAGCACCCGCTGCGGTGGCCGACGGCGCGCCGGTCTTCGGCGCCTACTTCGAAGCCCACATCGAACAAGGCCCGGTGCTGGAGGACGAGGACATTCCCCTGGGCGTGGTCACCGGGGCACTCGGGCAGCGCTGGTACGACGTGATCGTCACCGGCCAGGAAGCGCATGCCGGACCGACCCCGATGCATCTGCGGCGTGACGCGCTGCAAGCCGCGGCCCGGCTGATGCAGACCGTACAGACCATCGCGATGGCCGAGCAACCCGACGGCCGCGGCACGGTCGGCTTTGTGCAGGTGCACCCGAATTCGCGCAACGTGATCCCCGGGCGCGTGACCTTCACGGTCGACCTGCGCCACGCCGACGATGCGGGCCTCGACCGGATGGACGCTGCCATCCGCGCTGCCTGCGCGGCTATCGACGACGGTGAGCACGGCCAGGGCTTGCAGGTGACGATCGAGCAGACCGTCTACTTTCCGCCGCTGCGCTTCGATGAACGCTTGGTGAGCGCCGTGCGCCAGGGCGCGGAGCGCGCCGGACTGGCGCACCGCGACATCGTCAGCGGCGCCGGCCACGACGCGGTCTACGTGGCGCGGGTGGCGCCGGCGGCGATGATCTTCGTGCCTTGCAAAGACGGCATCTCGCACAACGAAATTGAAGACGCGAAGCCCGAGCACCTGGCCGCCGGTTGCAACGTGCTGCTGCAGGCAATGCTGGAGTGCGCCGGCGTGGCGCTCTGATGCGGTCGCTGCCGGCGGTTCCCGATCCAGGGTCCGTTACTTGTAGGGAGTCCACCTGCGAAGCACGCGCACAACGCGTTCTTGACTGAAGACCTGAGGGGTTTTTCCCGGCTATGGGGATCGGTTGATGGGACACTGTGGCCTGATCGATCAAGCGGTACAGGTTGGCGCGCGCTGCAGAGGCGGTCAGGACAGTCATGGGACTTCCTTGATAGGTTGCTGAACGTGCGTTTTTACGAACGCTCTGTCAATGAACGACAAGCGACTGCCGCCTGTTTGGAGGTTGCCTATGAATGCGTATGCGCCACAGACCGATGCCTTGCGAGCGGTCGTCGACGAACTCCTTCCGTGGATGACCGAAACGCTCTCGACCTTCGTCGCGGCGCGCAGCCCATCGGGTGCCGAGGAGCCCGCGGCCGACTTCCTCGAAGGCGTGTTCGAGAGCTTCGGGCTCGAATCCGAACGCATCCTGCTCGACAGCCGGCTGATCGCATCGTCGCCACTGTTCTCCTGCGCCTGCGACCCCGACAACGGACGCTATAACCTGCTGGCGCGCCACCTGCCACGCGCGTCTGGCGGACGTTCGGTGCTCTTCAACGGGCACCTCGATGTGGTGCCGACGGGGCCCGACGCGTTGTGGAGCCGACCGCCTTTCGAGCCTTGGGTAGCCGACGGTTGGCTCCACGGCCGCGGCGCGGGCGACATGAAGGGTGGCATCGTCTGCGCGCTGGCCGCATTGCTGGCGCTGCGCCGGCTGGGCCTGCAGCCGGCTGGCACGGTCGGCTTCAACGCCGTGCTGGAAGAAGAGAACACCGGCAACGGCACGCTGGCTACGGTCCATGCGCTGCAGCACACCTTGGCGCGGGCCAAGCTCAGCGACTTCGACGCGGTGATCATCCCCGAGCCTTTCGGTGAAACGCTGATGAGCGCGCAGGTGGGGGTGTGCTGGCTCTTCATCGAGATCACCGGCCGGCCGGCCCATGTGGCGGCGATGGACCAGGGCATCAACCCGATCGAGGCCGGGATTGCGATCATGGCCGAGCTCAAGCAACTCGAAGCCGAATGGAACGCGCCCGACCGGCGCCACCCGGCTTTCGCCGACGTGCCGCACCCGCTGAACTTCAACCTGGGGCGGATCGAAGGCGGTGAATGGAATTCGTCGGTGCCCTGCACCTGCACGCTCGGCATCCGCTTCGGCTTCTATCCCGGGGTTTCGGCCGACGACGCCACGCGCGCAGTCAGTGATCGCATCCGCGTCACCGCTGCACGGCTGAACCCGGTGTTGGCAGTGAGCATCGAAGCCTGCGGTCACCGTTCACCGGGTTGTCTATACAACCTGGAGGTGCCGGCGATGCAGGCGCTGGCGCGAGCCCACGAGCAGGTCAACGGCAGCCCGCCGCAGCGCCTGCCTTGCACCGCTACCACCGACGGCCGCCACTTCGCGCTGGCCACCGACATCCCGGTCACGAACTACGGCCCGCTGGCCCGCCACATCCACGGCATCGACGAAGCCGTGTCGCTCGCCAGCATGGTGCGGGTGACGACCGTGATGGCCCGCTTCCTCGTCGACTGGTGCGGCGTCGAGCCGGTGTCGACCGACAGGGCGGAGATCAACGCGCCAGGCGACGTGCTGGGCGGCTGAAGATCGTGACTGCCAGCGTCATCGCGGTCAGCGGCAGCACGAAGGCCAGCATCACGAACGAGTAGACCGGCAGCGCGTCGTGGTGGCTGGACTGCAGCACCAAATAAGCGGTGTAGGCCGCGTAGTAGGCCAGCAGCAAGGCACCTTCCCAGCGGGCGATGCGTTTGCCTGTGATGAAGACCGGCAGGCAGGCGAACAGCGCCGCCACCATCACCCACAGGTCGAAGCGCAGCACCGAAGCCGGCACCACCAAGGCAGCGGCCGCCGTGGTGGCCGCTGCCAGGCCGGCCACACCGACCACGCCCAGGATGTTGAAGAGGCAGCTGCCGACCACGTTGCCCACCGCCATGTCGGTTTCACCTTTGAGCACGGCGCGGATCGAGGTCGCCACTTCGGGCAGGGAAGTGCCGGCGGCCACGACCGTCAGCCCGATCACGACGTCGCTGACGCCGAGCGCACGTGCGAAGTGAACCGCGGCACCGACCATCGCGTCGGAGCCCGCCACCAGTAGCGCCAGGCCCAACGCCACCGCCAGCGCCTGCATCCAGCGCGAAGCCAGCCAGCCGCCCACGACTGCCGCGTTTGTCTCATTCGCCGCGGCAGCCGTCCCCGCCCGGCGTGACTGCCGCACCACGAAGGCCGTGTAGCCGATCAACGAACTGCACAGCAGCACGCTGTCGAAGAGACCGATCGACCCGTCCAGGCACAGCAGCGCCAGCAACAGGGCGCTGGCGATCATCAGCGGCACGTCCTGGCGGATCACCTGCCGCTGCACCGTCAACGGTGCCACCAGCGCCGACAGTCCGAGCACGAACAGCACGTTGAAGATATTGCTGCCAACCGCGTTGCCGAGTGCCAGGTCGCTGGTGCCCGATAACACCGCGCCCGTGCTGACGGCAAGCTCGGGTGCGCTGGTGCCGAAAGCCACCACCGTCAGCCCCACCACCAGCGGCGAGATGCCGAACGAGATCGCCAGCCGCGAAGCGCCGCGCACCAGCAGGTCGGCGCCGGCCACCAGCAGCACCAGCCCGCCGAAGAACATCAGCGCCTGGATCATGTAGCGCCCGTCGTCTGGCGCAGGTCAGCTGGCGCGGTCATCTGGCGCAGGTCGTAGCGCAAGGCCTGCGGCGCAGTTCAAGCGGCATCGGGAAGCGTTGGGCCGGACAGCGCGGCTTCGATCATCTTCAGCACCAGCGGGTGGTGTTGGCCGCGGCGCGAGCGGATCGCATGGATCTCTTCGTTGACATCGTCGCAATCGCCCAGCAAGCGCAGGCCCCGCATTTCTGCCACGTCGCCAGCGCCGAGCCGGCTGACCGGAAACACGCCGAGGCCGCGCGCCGCAAACACCGCGAGCAACGCGCTGTCTTCAAATTCGCCAACCACGCGCGGTTGCAATGCCCGGCCTTCGAACCAGTGATCCAGTGTCGTGCGCAACGCGGCGTGGTGGGTTGGCAGCAGCACCGGCAGGGTGGCCAGGCACTGTGGAAAGTCGGCAATCTCGGCGTCGTGCACCAGCGCCACCGGGCCATACCACTGCACCGGCGAAACCACGAGCCGTTCGCTGGTCAGCCGCAGGTTGGGGTTGTGCGGCGCCGGTTGGCCCGCCAGCACCACGTCCAGCTTGTGCAACGCCAACTCGGCCAGCAACTCGTCGAAGTCACCTTCGTGGCACACCAGCCGCAGCGCGGGCGTTGCCAGCACCGGCTGCATCAAGGCGTGCGCTGCCAGCTTGGAGATGCCGTCGAGCAGGCCGACCGAGAGCCGGGCATGGCCGCCGCTGGCGGCTTCACGCACTTCTTCGGGGATCAGCTGGCCCAGCAGGAAGATCGATTCCGCGCGGGCGTGGGCGGCCTGCCCGGCTTCGGTCAACACCACGCCGCGGCCCTCGGGCTTGAGCAACTGGTGGCCGAGCGCTTGTTCCAGTTCGCGCACTTGGGCGTGGATCGTCTGCACGGCCATGCCCAGGCGTTCGGCCGCGCGCGCAAAGCCGCCTTCCTTGCCGACGACCCAGAAGTAGTAGAGGTGGCGGTAGTTCAGCAGAGGGGCACCGCGTGCGGGCTCAACGGGAGGCAGGGGTGGCCGGCTGCGCCGCGGCGGGCGCGTCGCTCAGCAGGTGCACGTCGCGCTGCGGGAACGGAATCGAACACCCACCCGCTTCCAGCGCTTCCTTGCAGCGCTGCACCAGGTCGAGCTTGGTGGCCCACCAGTCGGCGCGGGCGGTCCAGACGCGGAACAGGATGTTGACCGAGCTGTCGCCCAGACTTTCCACCTTGATCAGCGGCGCCGGGTCGGTGAGGATGCGCGGCTCTGCTTCGACGATGCGGTGCAGGATCGCCAGCGCCGCGTTGATGTCGTCGCCGTAGGCAATGCCGTAGGTTTCGTCCAGGCGGCGTCGGTCCTGGTCGGTGGCCGACAGATTGATGATGGTGTTGCCCCAAATCTTCGAGTTCGGCAAGAACACCTTCGGACCATCGGGCAGGTGGCCTTTGCAGATGAAGAAGCCGAGCGAGTCGATGATGTAGACGTCTTTGTCGAGCTTGACGGTCTGGCCGATGCTGAAGGGCCGGAACACCAGCAGCATCACGCCGGCAGCCACGTTGCTCAGCGTGCCCTGCAACGCCAGGCCGACCGCCAGCCCGGCGGCGCCGACGAGCGCGATCAAGCTGGTGGTCTGCACGCCGAAGCGGTTCAGCACCGCGATCAAGGTGAACGCCAGCACCACCACGCGCACGATGCGCCCGGGCAGCGGGTAGAAGGCCGGGTCGATCTTGTCGGACTTGTGAACCAGGCGGGTCACGGCGCGCGACAACCAACCGGCCAGCAGATAGCCGGCGACCAGCGTCACGATGGCCCCCAGGATGTTCATGCCCCAGGTCAACGCGAAGCCGGTCAGCAGGGTCGTCAGGGCTTGCAGCCGTTCGGTGCTCAGGTCGAAGAGATTCATCGCCGAACACTATAGCAACGGCCTTGCCCGAAGCCGAGGTCGGCGCCACCAACGAAAACGGCCGCCTCGCGGCGGCCGATGGTGCCCTCGGGGGATCGTCAGAAGCGGTGACGCACACCCAACGCAAAGGTGTTGGAGTCGGCGCCGGCCACCGAAGTGACACCGCCCAGGAAGCCAGCCTGACCCGGCGCTGCCTGCCCAAGGCCCTTGTTGTTGAAGTGCACCGCCACGGCGTTGATGTCGGTTCGCTTGGACAACGCGTAGGTGTAGACCACGCCATAGGAGTCGGTGTCGGCGTTGGCCGGGCGCTTGTCGTTCAGGCGGGTGAAGGCCACGTAGACCGTATTCACGCCGAGTTCGAGCCTGTAGCCGATGTGATACAGACGCGCGTCCTGCTTGAAGGCGTTGACGAAAGCACCCTGAACCAGTGCAGCGCCGCCGGCGCCGATCTGCGGTGTCAGCGCGGCACCCAGGCCCGATAGCCCCGACGGGTTGTCGTCCTTGATGGTCGCGTATTCGGCGCTGACGTGGCCGGGGCCCAGCTTGACCGAAGCGCCGCCGATGAAGTTGGTCAGCGACCTTTTGCCGCGTTCGTTCTCGCGCCGGTTGTAGCCCCCGCCGACCGAGAACAGATCGTTCTTGTAGATCGCCATCGCGCCGTACAGCTTGCCGGTGGTGGCGGAACCTTCGCCGGCCGCAACCATCAGTGCCGCCGTGACGCCAGCGGCCTGGATGCGGTATTGAACGGCATTGAGCGTGCGGATGTCGATGCCCGACGGGATCGCCGCCACCTGGCCGGCAGCCAGCGCCGACTGCGTCTGCATCGTGTCGAAGGTGGCGGCGACTTCGTAGCCGAGCGTGTATTGCTTGCCCAGCAGCACGGCACCGACAGGGGTCACGAGGCCGACATACGACTGGCGGTCGAAGCCGCTGTCGTTCAGGTTGACGCCGACGCCGGCACCGATCTGCGCGTCGACGGCGTTGACGACCGGCTGCAATGAAGCCGGCAGACCCAGCAACGAGGCCTTGCTGACGCGGTCGGGCAGTTGCGAGCCGGAGAACGGCCGGTTGTCGAACTTGCCGGTATCCAGCTCGATGCGCTGTTCGAGCGTGAAGACAGCGCGCCAGCCACCACCCAGGTCTTCGTTGCCCTTGAAGCCGAGCCGGGTGCCGTCCATGATGCCGCTGACCAGGGCGTTGATGCTGCCGCCCTTGTAGCCGGTGGTGTGCTGAATGCCGGCGTCGACGATGCCGTAGAGCTGAACGCTGCTGGTGGTGGGGCTGCTCTGGGCCAGCGCGGCGCCACTGGCCAGGGCCAGCAGACTCAGGGTGAAGGCGCGTGTTTTCATGTCGATCTCCGGGTACTTGCCGTGTGCACCGCGAATTCTTGCAAAGGGGCCGCATCGCCGCTGGAACCTGTCGCGCCCGGACCACGCCGGTTTACCCTCGATCGGCATCAAATTGCGTCGTTCTGCACGTTGCCCTGCTGCCGTAGCATCGGGCCGCCCGCCGTTCCAGCCGACCCCAGTCGACCCCAGTGCCATGGACCCCGCTTCGATGATGTCCACGTTCGGCATCGAACTGCCGAGCCCGGCCTATCTGTTCGGAGCGCTGGTGTTCGGCTTGATCGGGTACGCAGCGTTCCGCTTCGGCCGCCGCCGTGGCAAGCCGCTGACTATCGGGCTGGGCGTGGCGCTGATGCTGTTTCCGTACGCCGTGACGCGCACCGCCTGGATGTACGCGGTGGGGCTGGCACTGTGCGCCGGCCTCTGGTTCGACCGTGGGTAGCCTCGTCTATTCGACCGAAGTCGGGCGCATGTGCCCGGTGTGCCGCCGGGCGGTGGCGCACTGCGTTTGCAAGTTGCAGAAGATGCCGGCCGGCGACGGCACGGTCCGGGTGCGGCGTGAAACCGGCGGCCGTGGCGGCAAAACGGTGACCGCGGTGCGCGGGTTGGTGCTAGCGGCCGAGCCACTGGCCGCACTTGCCAAGCGGCTGCGCAGCGCTTGCGGAGCCGGGGGCACTGTCAAAGACGGTGTGCTGGAGATCCAGGGCGACCATGTCGATCGCGTGATTGCCTTGCTGCAAGCTGAAAACTACGTCGTCAAGCGCGCTGGCGGCTGATCGCCTGGGGTTGCGACAGCGCCTTTTCGATGCAGTGCCGCTTGACACGCGGTTTCGGCGCCGCAACGCCGACATCGGCGAACCAACTGCGCACGTCTTCTTCCAGCCCGATGCCGTGCATGTAGTTGTAGATCGCCTTCTTCAGCGCCAGCCCGAGGCGGTCGTGGTCGACGCCGGTAGGGTCGATGAAGCCGATGTCGTTGCGCGCGAATCGGCCAGGCGGCAACGGCAGCAGCGTCACGCCGTAGCGTTCGGGGTGCTGCCCCACGGGTGAGTGCACGGTGCAGGTGAAGCGGTGGAAGAAGCCCGACTGGATGCAGCCGGCCGCGAACAACTGCCGCACGTATTCCAGCGCGTCGACCGTGTCGTGCTCCGTCTGGGTCGGGAAGCCGTACATCAGGTAGGCATGCACCAGCACGCCGCTGTCGCTGAAAGCCTTGGTCACGCGCGCCACCTGCTCGACCGTGACGCCCTTGTTCATCAGCTTGAGCAACCGGTCCGAGGCCACCTCGAGCCCGCCGCTGATCGCGATGCAGCCGCTGTCGGCCAGTTGTTCGCAGAGTTCCGGGGTGAAGGTCTTCTCGAAGCGGATGTTGCCCCACCAACTGATCTGCAGCTTGCGCCGCAGCAACTCGGCCGCCAGCGCTTTCAGCGACTTGGGCGGCGCGGCTTCGTCGACCAGATGAAAGCCGGTCTGCCCGGTTTCAGCGACGATGGCTTCGATGCGGTCGGCCAGCAAGGCGGCGCCGGCGGCGTCGTAGCGGCTGATGTAGTCCAGGCTCACGTCGCAGAAGCTGCATTTTTTCCAGTAGCAACCATGGGCCACGGTCAGCTTGTTCCAGCGGCCGTCGGACCACAACCGGTGCATCGGGTTCAGCAGGTCCAGCAGCGACAGGTAGTGCGCCAGTGGCAGGCCGTCCCAGGTGGGGGTGCCCACGTCTTCGAAGGGCACTTCGGGTTCGACGAAGTTGGTGTAGCGGACTTCGTTCGAGCCGGTGGGGCGATGGAAGCAGCGCACCAGCCGGCTGGCCGAACGCTTGCCTTCCAGGTGTTCCAGCAGCGCCAGGAGCGGGCGCTCGCCGGCGTCGAGCGTGACGTAGTCGAAAAAGTCGAAGACCCGCGGGTCGGCCAGCTCGCGCAGTTCGGTGTTGACATAGCCGCCACCCAGCACGCAGACGATCTGCGGGTCGTGGGCCTTGATCGTCTGGGCGATGCGAAAAGCCGCGTAGACCGCACCCGGGAACGGCACCGACAAGAGCACCACCGTCGGCCGGTGCGTCTCGAGCGCGGCCAGCGTCAGGCGGTGCAGAGTGCGGTCGATCAGATTCGGCGGCGCTACCAGCGCGTCGGCCAGCGGGTCGAAGTGCGCCTGGCTTTGCGCCAGCGATTCGCCATAGCGCACGAATTCGAAGCGCGGGTCGACCGCGTCGCGCAACACGTCGGCGATGTCGTTGAGGTAGAGCGTGGCCAGGTGCCGCGCGCGGTCGTGCGAACCCAGTGCGCCGAAGGCCCAGGCGATCGGGTCGCCGCCGTCTTCGTCGTCGGTCTGATGGGCCTCGATCGTCTGGAAGCGGGGACCTTCCGGCACAAAGCCGCGGCTGCAGATGCGGTGCGCCAGCGTCGGGTCGCGGCCCTGCAGGAACGCGATCGTGGGCCCGATGGTGGCCGCGTAGCGTTCGTACTGCGCGTCGAAGGCGACAACGCGGGCGCTGCGTTCCGCAGGCGGCAGCGTGTGGATGGCGTCGCGCACGGCGGCCAGGCCATCGGTCGAGAGCAGCTTCAGGATCAGCCCCAGCGCCAGGTCGGTCTGCACTGCATGGACACCACGGCTGCGCAGGAAGCCGGTCAGGTAGGCGGTAGAGGGGTAGGGCGTGT
>JALYUN010000145.1 GCA_030853725.1 Pseudomonadota bacterium
GCTGCAGGCCGAAACCCATTCGCTCGCGCTCGGCGACGTGCGCAGCGTGGCGCTTTTGATCGCCATCGTCACGGCCTGCGTCGAAGGCACAGCCGCACTCTGGCTGACGCTGCGCTTCGCACTGGGCTACGACATGAGCTGGGGCAGTGCGCTCTGGCACGGGGTCTTCCACGCCGTTTCGGCTTTCAACAACGCCGGCTTCTCCACTTGGCCCGACAGCGTCACGCGCTTCGCGGCGGACGGCTGGGTGCTGACACCGCTGATGCTGGCCATCGTCATCGGCGGGCTCGGCTTCCCCGTGCTGCACGAAGTGATCCTGCGCCGCAGTGAACGCTGTCGCCGCAGCCTGCACACCGTGCTGACGCTGTGGGGCACGGCGTTGCTGGTGATCTTCGGCACGCTGGCCTTCCTGCTGGCCGAGATGCACAACCCCGCCACGCTCGGTCCGATGGGTCCGGGGCAGCGGCTGCTGGCGGCGCTGTTCGCATCGGTTTCGGCGCGCACGGCGGGCTTCAATGCGCTAGACATCGGCTCCCTCACCACCGAATCGCTGGCGTTGCACTATGTGTTGATGTTCATCGGCGGCGGCAGTGCCGGCACCGCCGGCGGCGTCAAGGTGACGACCGTCTGCGTGTTGGTGTTGATCGTCTGGAACGAGATCCGGGGCCACCGCGACGTGGAGTACCGCGGCCGGCGTATCGACTCGGCGGTGCAGCGCCAGGCGCTGACGATCCTGGTGCTGAGCGGCGCAGTAGTGGTGGCTGCGATGCTGGCGCTGCAGCCAATGACCAATCTGCCGTACGAGAAAGTGCTGTTCGAAGTGATCTCGGCTTTTGCGACCGTGGGCTTGTCCACCGGCATCACCGCCGAACTGCCGCACGCCGGGCAGTTCATCCTCGTCGCTTTGATGTTCGTCGGTCGCGTGGGCGTGGTGACGCTGGCCGCGGCCCTGGCACTCAACCACGGGCGGCGCGGCTGGCGCTACCCGAAGGAGAAACCGATTGTTGGATAAATGGAAGGCCGTCGCATCAGACAGCGTGGCGGTGATCGGACTCGGCCGCTTCGGCACCGCGGTGGCGTTGGCGCTGTCACGGCTGGGTCACGAGGTGTTGGCGGTCGACGAAGACCCGGAACTGGTGCAGGCACTGGCCGACCGCCTGCCGCATGTGGTGCAGGCCGACGCCACCGACCTGCCCACGCTGAAGCAACTGGGTGTGGGTGAGTTCAAGCATGCGGTGGTCGGTATCGGGCAAAACCTGGAAGCCAGCGTGCTGACGATCCTGAACCTGAGCCAGATCGGTGTGAAGGATATCTGGGCGAAAGCCAACAACCCGCCGCATGGGCGTATTGCCGAACGCGTGGGTGCGCACCACGTGATCTACCCGGAAGCCGACATGGGCGAACGCGTGGCACACCTGGTGACGGGCAAGATGATCGACTTCATCGAGTTCGACGACGGCTTCGCGATCGCCAAGGTGCGGGCGCCTCAGGAAGTCATCGGCAAGGCGCTGCAGGATTCGCTGGTGCGACAACGGCACTCGGTAACCGTGGTCGGCATCAAGCGCCGCCATGAGGACTTCCTCTACGCCCAGGCCGACACCGTGGTCAAGGGTGGCGACCTGCTGATCGTGGCTGGCGAGACCAAAGCGGTCGAGCGCTTCGCGGCGCGCGTCTGAGCCGTCGCGAGCCGGCTACCCCAGCGTTGCGAAACCGGTCGGCGGCGCCAACTCGATCCGGGCGCGTCCGTGGCTCTTCGCGGCATACAGCCCGCGGTCGGCGCGGGTGAGCAACTGCTCCAGTGTGTGGCCATGGCGCGGAAAAACCGCGATGCCGGCCGAGAACGCGCCGCGCGGCATGCGGCGGCGGCCGACTTCATGGCGCTCGGCCTGGAACGCTTCCAGCAGCCGCGCCAGCACGACCGCAGCACCTTCACCGTCCAGGTCGGGCATCACCGCGACGAACTCTTCGCCACCATGGCGCACCACGACGTCGCTGCCCCTGAGCATCTGCGACAGCAGGGTCGAGAAGCGCTGCAACACGATGTCGCCCGCATCGTGGCCGTAGGTGTCGTTGAGCAACTTAAAGTGGTCCAGGTCCATCAGCACCACGCACAGCGGTGCGTTCTGCCGCTGTGCCAATTCCAGCAGCCCCGGTGCTACCGCGAACAGATAGCGGCGGTTGTGCAGCCCGGTCAGCGGGTCGCGCAGCGCCTGCTCGCGCAGCTTGGCGTGCAGCAATTCGGTTTCGGCGATCTGGGACTGCAGCGCGGCGTTGAGTTCCGACAGTCGGCGGCGGTCGTCATCGGCCGAGCGGCCGAAGTCGAGCGCGGCGTCGCGTTCGTGCTGAACGGCTGACAGGTTGTGGCTGATCTCCAGTGCGATGAAGCGGGCGCGGGCGCTGCGGCCCACCAACTGTTCGTACAAGGCGTGCGCACTGCGCAGCGAGTCGAGCGCGGCCTGCGGATCACCGCCTTGTTCGCAGGCGTCAGCCATCACCCGGTGCAGCGACATCAGGTCGTATGGCTGGTCGGACAAGCGTGCCTTCAATCGCTCCCGCAGGATGGTTTCGGCGAGTTTGCGGGCACCGGCGGCGTCGCCCTGCGCCAACAGGCAACGTCCCTGAACCCAAGCCCGGAAGGTGACGCCGTCGCCATCGGCGTCGTGACTGGTCGCACCGGGCACCAGGTAGGCTGCGGCGGTCTTGATCTCTCCCACACCCAGATGCGCCAGCGCGAGTGCCAGCGCACGGTCGTTGCGCAGGCCGGGCAGCAGTTGGTCTCCATGCGTCAACATGAACTGCGCCGTGTCGCGCGCGGCCTGCCATTCGCCGAGCGCGTAGTAGATGACGATCAAGTTGCAGCAAGCGGTGGTGAGAACATGCCGCGCGCCGGCCTGGCGGGCTTCTTTCATCGACTGTTCACACAGCGCGCGGGCATCTTCCAGATTGAACAGATCTTGGTGGTAGCCGCCGAGGTTGCCGGTGGCGGTGATGCGCGGGCCCACCCAACCGGTGCGTTGGGCAGCCGCCAGTGCGGCGTAGAAATGGCGCAGGGCCAGATCGGTCTGGCCGAGCAACTTGGCGTTGATGGCACGGGAGTCGTGGGCGATGAACTCGAACATGGCGTCGGTCGGCAGCCCGCCTTTCGCGTCGATGGCGGCCAGCATGGCGGCCATCTGCTCGAATTCACCGAAGGGGCGCGCGACGATGACCTCGATCTCCGCGCGCAACGCGGCGCGGCGCGGATCTGGCCATGTCGACTCGGCCCGGCGCAGTTGCTGCAACGCCTGCTGCGCACCGGCATGGTTGCCGACTCGGGCTTCGGCGAAAGCCACCTGCAGCCAGCCCGCGGCTGCGGCTTCGTCGCCGAGCGCGACCAACTCGTGGCCCACATCGCGTGCGCCCAGGGGATCGAGATAGGACTGTTCCCAGGCGGCAGCGTCCAGCGCGTGCCAGTCGCCGAACTTATCCACGGGCCTTCATCGCGGTGCGCGCCTGGACGAAGCCGAAGGCGTATTCCACCGCGTCCAGCAGTTGCCGCTCGCTGTCGCCGCGTTCGCGTTCACTCAGGTAGAAAACGAAGTCGACTTCGTGACGGATGTAGCGCGGCGCCAGCCGGTTCAGGGCCACGCAGGCCACGTCGGCCAGCAAAGCAGCGCTGTGGTCCAGTCCCGGATAACGGTCGGCGTGGCGGGCGACGGTGTCGTAGACCGCGCGTTCGTTGTGGTTGCGAACCGAGCTGAAGTCGAAAGTGGCGGCTGGGAGCATGGCGGCGCAGTAGCCGAGGGTGGTGATGTCCCCTTATCGGCGTCTGCGGTCACCACCTTGAGTTGGGTGGCGACGCCCGCCGCCGCGCATTGCCTGGCTGGCGGCGTTTCAGGCGGCGCCGATGCCCCGCACCATGCTGCCGGCCGGCGCGGTGGTGGCCGTAGGGTGGGACTTGACGAAGGCCAGCATGCGGTCGATGCAGCCCAGCGCCTGGCTGCGGATGGGCTCGGCCACGTGCACTTCATTGTTGGGGTGAGCGTCGCGGTCTTCCAGGCAGTCGATCAGCCCTTGCAAGCCGTTCATCGCCATCCAGGGGCAATGCGCGCAGCTCTTGCAAGTGGCACTGCGCCCCGCGGTGGGCGCTTCGATCAAGGTCTTGTCGGGTGCCAACTGGCGCATGCGGTGCATCAGGCCGTTGTCGGTCGCGACGATGTAGGTTTGCGCCCGGCCTGCCGCCACGGCTTGCAGCAGTTGCGTGGTGCTGCCGACGACATCGGCCTGCTCGACCACGCTCTTGGGTGATTCGGGGTGTACCAGCACCAGCGCGTTGGGATATTCCTGCTTCAGCAGTTCGAGTTCCAGGCCGCGGAATTCGTCGTGCACGATGCAGGCCCCGTCCCACATCAGCATGTCGGCACCGCACTGCTCCTGCACATAGCGGCCCAGGTGCCGGTCGGGCGCCCACAAGATCTTCTTGCCCTGCTGCTGCAGGTGCTGGACGATCGGCAGTGCGCAGGAACTGGTGACCATCCATTCGGCACGCGCCTTGACTGCGGCGCTGGTGTTGGCATAGACCACCACGGTGCGGTCGGGGTGGGCGTCGCAGAAGGCCGCGAAGTCGTCCGGTGGGCAACCCAGGTCGAGCGAACAGGTGGCTTCCAAGTCGGGCATCAGCACGCGCTTGTCGGGCGAGAGGATCTTGGCGGTTTCGCCCATGAAGCGCACCCCGGCCACCACCAGCGTCGTGGCTTCGTGGTCGCGGCCGAAGCGCGCCATCTCCAGCGAATCGGCCACGCAGCCGCCGGTGGCCAGCGCCAGGTCCTGCAGGTCACCGTCGACGTAGTAGTGCGCCACCAGCACGGCGCCGCGGGTCTTCAGCAACTCGGCCGCGCGCGCCTTGGCAGCTGCACGTTCGGGCGGCGACAGCGCTGCAGGCACGCGGGCCCAGGCCTGCTGGGTGCAGGTGGCGCCGCTGGCGTCCTGGCGGGTGAAGTCGTAGAGCACTTGTTCGGTCATGGGGTGATGTTAGTGCGCAGCTTGTCGAGATTGCCCCCGAAGGACCCACCGAAAAATCGGGCCGGCGACACGCCAACCGAGCGCCGCACCATCGCTCCGAAGGCACTGGCGTTGGCGTAGCCGAGTTCGGCGCCAATCCGCCGCATCGGCCAGCCGCGCGCCGCCAGCGTCATCGCGTGGCCCAGCAGCACCTGTTCACGCCAGCGCTGGAAGCTGGTGCCCAGTTCGTCCCGGAACAGCCGCGCCACCGTGCGCGGGCTGGCACCGGCTTCGCTCGCCCAGTCCGCAAGCGCGGCATGGCGCGTGGGCTCGATCAGCATGGCGTCGCACAAGCGCCGCAGCCGCCGGTCTCGTGGCAGCTCGATCCCCAGGCGCACCGGCGCGGCGCGTTGCAACTCGTCTTGCAGCAAGGCCCCCAACAGCGCTTCGCGGGCGAGGGTATCGGCCGTAGGCGGGGGCTCGTCGTCGCCATGGGGGTCCATCTGCAGGATCAGCTCGCGCAGCAGCGGCGAGACCTGCAGCACACGGCAGTGGCTCCAGCCGGGGCCTCGCTCGCTCGCAGGCGAAGGCACGGCGCCGCCTTCGGGGTTGTGGATGTAGATGGCGCGCATGTCGGCCGCTTCGACCGCGTTGACCAGGTGTTCCACACCCGGTGGAATCCAGACCGCGCGCCAGGCCGGCACCAGGTAGGTGGCGGCCCCGGCGGTGATCTGCAGCACGCCCGAAGCCGCCACCGCCAGTTGCGCCCAGGGGTGCGCATGGGGCGTGATCTCGGTGGCCGCAGCCAGGCGCCGCGTCATGGCCCGCACGGGGCGGGCGGCGCTGGGCTGAAAGCGCGGCGCCTTGGTGGGCAGCAGTCGCCTGGGCGCTGGGGTCGATGCCGGTCGGGTTGGCAAAATGTCGATAGATGTTGGCGGACTATCGTAATCCGGCAGGCGCTACAGCCGATACATTGGTGGCCATGCGCAACGATTCGTCTGCCCCCCTGCCGTGGCGCCGTGATGCATCGGTCATCGGCCTGGTCGGGCTGGGGCACGGCATCAGCCATTACGCCCAGTTGCTGCTGCCGCCGTTATTCCCGTGGCTCAAGCCTGCGTTCGGGGTCAGCTATGTGCAGCTTGGGCTCCTGTTGACGATCTTCTTTGTTGTCTCCTGCTCGTCGCAACTGATCTCGGGGTTCTGGGTCGACCGTTACGGTCCGCGGCCGGTGCTGTTCGCGGGACTCGGTTTGCTCGGGCTGGCGGCATTGGGCTATGCGGCGAGCCCGCGTTACGAAGTGCTGGCGCTGGTGGCGGTGGTGCACGGTCTCGGCAACGGCGTGTTCCATCCGGCCGACTACACGCTGCTGAATCGCAAGGTCGACAAGACGCGGCTCGGCCATGCCTACAGCGTGCACGGCATCACCGGCAGTCTGGGCTGGGCGTTGGCGCCCGCAATGCTGGTGCCGATTGCGCTGGTGTCGTCCTGGCGGACGGCGCTGGTGTGCGCCGCACTGTTGATCTTCACGGTGATGGCGGTGCTGTGGCTGCGGCGCGATCTGCTCGACCTGCCCGTGCTGCGCCAACCAAGGGCGCAGACGGCAGCCGCTGGAGGTGAATCGGCGCTCGCGTTCCTGCGCATTCCGGCAGTCTGGATGTGCTTCGCGTTTTTCCTGTTCTACGCCGGCGCACTGTCGATCGTGCAGAGTTTCGCCCCCGAAGCCGCGCGCCAGTTGCACGACGTGCCGGCGCGGCTGGCGGCGCTGTGCCTGACGATCTACATGCTGTGCAGCGCTGGCGGCATGGTCTGCGGCGGCTTCCTGGCCAAGGACCTGCAGCGTTCGGAACGAATCGTCGGCCTGGCCTTCGGCGTGGCGGCGAGCGTGGCGCTGGTGATCGGATTTGCATCGCTGGCTGCCGTGTTGGTGCCCATGCTGTTCGGTGTGATGGGCTTCGTGCTGGGGCTGGCCGGACCTTCGCGCGATCTGATCATCAAGTCGGCCGCGCCCGACAACGCCAGCGGGCGGGTTTATGGTGTGGTCTATGCCGGGCTCGACATCGGGCAGGCACTGGCGCCGCTGGCGGTGGGCACCCTGATGGACCACCATGCCTGGCGCGCGGTCTGGTTCACGTTGGCTGCGTTGCAGGCGGTGCTGATCGTCAGCGCCTTCAATGTGCGGCGGGTGCGGCGCACGGGGTTTCAGCCGGTGGCGGCGTAACGCGCCAGCGCGATTTCAGACCACGCTGCAGTGGCGCTGGATGCAGGTGTCCAGCACCTCGGCGCCGTCTCGCTGCCACCAGTTGCTGCGCGAAAAGATCTCGACTTCGCTATAGCTGGCGAAACCCTGTGCCTCGACCGATTCGCGAATGCGGCGGATCTGGATCACGCCGTCACCCATCATGCCGCGGTCTTCCAGCAGATCGGTCGTGGGTGTGAGCCAGTCGCAAACGTGAAAGGCCAGCAGCCGTTCGCGGCCGGCGCGCTCGATCTGCTGCTGCAGCACCGGGTCCCACCACACGTGATACAGATCGACCGCCACGCCGAGTGCGCCGCTGCGCTTCGGGTCCAGCGCGTCGCAGACATCCAGCGCCTGAGCCAGCGTGTTGATGCAAGCGCGGTCGGCGGCGTACATCGGGTGCAACGGCTCGATCGCCAACGGCATCTGGCGCGCACGGGCGTCCACCAGCAGCGCGGCAATGCCTTCGGTGACCTGGGCG
>JALYUN010000150.1 GCA_030853725.1 Pseudomonadota bacterium
GCGTCAGCAGCGCCGCGTTTCCCGCCGCCTGGCGCCGGATCTTGCGGCAGCGCATGCCGGCCTTCGCACGGCTACCGCCCGAACTGCAACTGCAATTAAAAAAACAGGTGCAGATTCTGCTGGCCGAGAAGCCTTTCATCGGCTGCGCCGGGCTCGTCGTCACCGACGAGATGCGGGTGTTGGTGGCGGCGCAGGCGGCGCTCTTGATCCTTCACCGCGGTGTCGACGCCTATGCCGAATTGCGCCAGGTGTTGCTGTATCCGGGCGCGTTCCTGGTCGAGCGCACTGCCCTGGACGGCGCCGGACTGCACCATGCGTCGCGCCGTGCGCTGCAGGGCGAATCGTGGCAACACGGGCAGGTGCTGCTGTCGTGGGACGACGTGGTCGCCGGCGCCGCCAACCCGGACGACGGACACAACGTCGTGATCCATGAATTCGCACACCAGCTCGACCAGGCCAGCGGCCGCGCGAACGGGGCGCCGTGGCTCGGCCGGCGCGAACGCTATGCGCGCTGGTCGGCCGTGCTGGGCGCCGAATATGCTGCGTTGCGGGTCCGGCTGGCACGCGGCGAAGACGGCTTGATCGATGCCTACGGCGCCACCGAACCGGCCGAGTTCTATGCAGTGGTCACCGAACACTTCTTCGAGCAACCGGCCGCATTGGCCGCGGCCCACCCCGCGCTGTACACCGAGCTGGCGCGTTACTACCGGGTCGATCCGAACAGCTGGTAGGGCCTTTGGGCGGCGGCATGGCCCGCCACTGCAGCGGGTCGGGCCACCCGCTGAAAATGCCGCAATGCCACCACCTCAACGCCCTGGTTTCAAAGGCAACAAGCAGCACCTGGACAGCAAGCCCTGCCTGGCCTGCGGCCGGCCGATGAGCTGGCGCAAGGCCTGGGCCAAAAACTGGGATCAGGTGCGCTATTGCAGCGAGGCCTGTCGGCGCAGCAAGCGCCCGGTGGCCCCGGGTGGCTGAGCCAATGGCTCCGCCGACCATCCGTCACCTGGTGCTGGTGCTCGGCGACCAGCTCGACCGCGACAGCGCGGCCTTCGATGGCTTCGACGCCGCCTGCGACGCGGTCTGGATGTGCGAAGCCGCCGAGGAGTCGACCCATGTCTGGAGCAGCAAGCAGCGGATCGCGATGTTCCTGGCGGCGATGCGCCACTTCGCGCAGGCGCTGCGTGACGACGCGGTGCCGTTGCAGTATCAGGAATTGGTCGGTGGCAGTCTGGCGCGGGCGTTGCAGCGAACACTCGGCGCCGCGGCGGTGCAGCGGGTGGTGCTGGTCGAGCCAGGCGAATGGCGGCTTCGTGACGAGCTGCAAAACACGGCCGACGCGGCCGGCGTTCCGATCGAATTCCGCGAAGACCGCCATTTTCTGTGCAGCAGCGCGCAATTCGAGCATCACGCCAAAGGCCGCCGGCAATTGCGCATGGAGTATTTCTACCGAGAAATGCGCAAACGCCATCAGGTGTTGATGGAATCGGCCGCCGACGCCAAACCAAACGATGAAACCGGACCCGCCGGTGGCCAGTGGAATTACGACAAAGAGAACCGCAAGGGCTTCGGCGTGAAAGGCCCCGGCCTGCTGCCACCGCCGTTGCGTTTCGACCCCGATGCCCTGACGCAGGCGGTGATCGACGCCGTCAACGACCGCTTCGCATCGCACCCGGGCACATTGGCCAGTTTTGCGTGGCCGGTGACGCGCGAACAAGCCTTGCAGGCGCTGCAGGACTTCATCGACGCACGCCTATCGCAGTTCGGGCATTGGCAGGACGCAATGTGGGAGGGCGAGCCCTGGCTCTATCACGCGCAGTTGTCGGCGGCGCTGAATTTGAAACTGCTGAACCCGCGCGAAGTGATTGCCGCCGCGCAGGCGGCCTGGAAAGCCGGCAGCGCGCCGCTGCCGGCAGTGGAGGGCTTCATCCGGCAGATCCTGGGCTGGCGTGAATATGTCCGCGGCGTCTATTGGCTGTCGATGCCCGGCTATTTGCAGCGCAACGAACTGAAGGCCACGGCCGACCTGCCAGCGTGGTACTGGAGCGGCGACGTGCCGATGCGCTGCCTGGCCGACACCATCACGCAGACACTCCAGTTCGGCTATGCGCACCACATTCAGCGACTGATGGTGACGGGGCTCTATGCGATGCTGCACGGGGTCGATCCGCAACAGGTGCACGGCTGGTACCTGAGCGTTTATGTCGACGCGGTGGAATGGGTGGAACTGCCGAATACGCTCGGCATGAGCCAATACGCCGATGGCGGGGTCATGGGCAGCAAGCCTTATGCCGCCACCGGGCTTTACATCGACCGCATGAGCAACCACTGCGGTGGTTGCCGTTTCGATCCGGGCGAACGCACGGGCCCCTCCGCCTGCCCGTTCACCACCTTGTATTGGGACTTTCTGAGCCGCCATGAAAAGCGTTTCGAAGCGCATCCGCGAATGGCATTGCAGATCAAGAACCTGAAACGCATCGACGTGGCCGAACGCCAGGCGATTGCGATGCGGGCTGCAGCGGTTCGGGCCGGTGAATGGTCGAATACTGGAATGTGATTGGCGCTGTGTTAGCGTCAATTACCCGAAGCAATTCAACTGCAATTGCCTGCAACCCGAACCGGAGTCCCCATGGCCAAGTCGTATATCGACATCATGAAACAGATCGACGTCCTCAAGGGTGAGGCCGAGAAACTGCGCAGCGAAGAGATCGAGGGCGTCAAGGCGCGCATTCGGGAAGCCATCGGTTTCTACGACTTGACGGCGGCTGACCTGGGGCTGTCGGTCCGCGGCGGCCCCAAAAAGGGCCTGGCGACTGGCACCAGCGCGAAACAGGCGGTGCGCAAGACGCGCAAGACACACAAGTTGTCGCAGGCCGCCAAGTTTCGCGACGAGGTCAGCGGCGGTACCTGGGTCGGCCGCGGCAAGCGTCCGCAATGGCTGCGCGACGCGCTGGCCGGCGGCAAGTCGCTGGACGACTACCGGGTGCGCTAGACCGGTCGCCGATCAACGCGCGTCTGGCGCAAGCAAGGCATCGTCCAACACCTCGACCCAGTGCCGCACCGGGATCGGGGTGCCGGTCTGCAAGTGCTGAATGCAGCCGATATTGGCGCTGATGATGGCTTGCGGCTCGATCGGCGCAAGCGCGTTCAGTTTGCGATCACGCAGCGCATAGGCCAGCGCCGGCTGCAGCACGCTGTAGGTGCCGGCCGAGCCGCAACACAAGTGGGCCTCGACCGGGGCCACGCTGACATCGAAACCCAGCGCGCCCAAATGCTGCTCGACCCCGCCGCGCAACTGCTGGCCGTGTTGCAGCGTGCACGGCGGGTGGAAGGCGAGCCGCTTTGCAGCGCCGAGCTGCACGCGGTCCTTCAACAGCGGCACCAGATCGGGCAGCAATTCACTGAGGTCGCGCGTGAGTTCACTGACCCGGCGCGCTTTATCGGCGTAGTCCGGATCGTTCGCCAAAGCATGGCCGTATTCCTTGACGGTGACACCGCAGCCGGAAGCGTTCATGACGATGGCTTCGACCCGGCCGGTCGAGGTGATGCCGCTGACCAACGGCCACCAGGCGTCAATGTTGCGGCGCATGTCGGCCAGGCCGCCTGACTGGTCGCCGAGGTGGGTGCGGATCGCGCCGCAGCAGCCGGCACCGTCGGCCACCAGCGTCTGGATGCCAGCCGCGTCCAGTACGCGCGCGGTGGCGCTATTGATGTTGGGCATCATGGCCGGCTGCACGCAGCCCATCAGCATCAGCACTTTGCGCGGGTGTTCGCGCGTCGGCCACTGGCGCGCGCGGGGGCCCGAAGGCGCTGGCACCTTGTTCTTGAGACTGCCAGGCAGCAGCGGCCGCACCATCTGGCCGACTTTCATCGCCGGGCCGAACAGCGGTGACGTGAGTCCTTCCTTGAGCAGCCAGCGCAATGCGCGCTCACCGGCGGGCCGTTCGACCCGTTCATCGACCAGCTTGCGGCCGATCTCCACCAGGTGCCCGTACTGCACGCCGCTCGGGCAAGTGGTTTCACAGTTGCGGCAGGTCAGGCAGCGGTCCAGATGCAACTGCGTCTTGCGCGTGACCGGCTCGCCTTCCAGCACCTGCTTCATCAGATAGATGCGCCCACGCGGGCCGTCGAGCTCGTCGCCCAGCAACTGGTAGGTGGGACAGGTGGCGGTGCAGAAGCCGCAGTGCACACACTTGCGCAGGATGGCTTCGGCGGCGTCGCCGTCGGGCGTGTTCTTGAATTCGGGGGCGAGCGCGGTTTGCATCGGGGGCCGGGTTCAGAGTCTGTAGTCGATCAACCAGTAGTGTTCGAAGGCATGCCACTGCACATCTGCGACCGGACGCCCGCCGAGTTGCGCGGCCTGCTGCAGCGCACGCCTGGCGTCGGCTTCCTGCGGGAAGTTCTTCAGCACCTCGTGCGTGGAGCCGTCGTCCAGCGGGCGCAACTGGTAGCCGTTGCCGGCGTCGTCGACGCGCGAAACCGGCGTGCTGCTGCCTTCGACATACGCGTTGTCCAGCATCACCACCCGCGCTCCTGGCGCCAGCCGCTGGTGCAACCGTGACAGCCACTGCGGCAGCTGCGCCAGGCTCAGGTGGCTCCACCAGAAACCGGCGAAAGCGGCGTCGAAGGCTGTGGCTGCCAGCCCGTCCAGGCTGAAGGCGTCGAGCGTCTGGAAGCGAACGCAGGCCGGCATCGCCTTGTGGCGTGCCACGGCCATGGTTTCGGGGTTCAGGTCGGTGGCGAGCCAGCTGGCGGCTTCGCGCGCGCCGTGAGGCGTCCACCAGCCGGTGCCGCAGGCAATCTCCAACACATGCCGCCCGCTGAAGCAGTCGGGCAACAGCGCTTCCATCGCCCGCAAATCGGCTTGTCGTTCGGGCTTGGCATAGATGCGTTCGTAGATGGCAGCACGCCGCGCGTAATACGCGCCCATATCGCTTTCGACCTTCATGGAAGTGCTCACAGTGACGGCACCAATCGGCCGGGGTTGAAGACCGCGTCGGGGTCGAAGGCTTTCTTCAGCTCGGCATGGATGCGGGCCAGCGCCGGGGCCAGCGGCGCGAAAGCGCCAGCGCGTTTGTCGAGCCCGCGGAACAGCGTGGCGTGCCCGCCCGCCGCCGCCGCTGCTTCGCGCAAGGTGGCCGCCGGCGCACTGGTGCAAAGCCAGCGTTGCGCACCGCCCCATTCGATCAACTGCTCACCCGACAGCACCAGCGGCGCGGTGGTGGGCGGCACCGACAAGCGCCAGAGGTTGGCGCCCTGATCGACGGCGGTGGCGGCGCCGACGAAGAACTCGTCGCGGTGGTCGCGCAGCCCGCCCCAGAAGGCGGCGGCGGTGTCAGACGCGATCAGCTCGCCACCGACCGACTGCCGCGCCGCCTGCACCGCTGCAGCGGCCCCGGTGAAGCGCAGCACCAGCAAGCCGTCCCACCAGGCGCTGGCGTTCAGCGGCAGCGGCAGCCCGCCGAGCTGATTCAGATGCTGGATCGCATCCCCCATCGACAGTTCCAGCCGCACCGTGGCCGTGGCCTGCGCCACCGGCAGCACCTTCAACGACACCTGGCAGATCAGCCCCAGCGTGCCCAGCGAGCCGGCCAGCAGGCGCGACACGTCGTAGCCCGCCACGTTCTTCATTACCGTACCGCCGAAGTGCAGCAGCTCGGCCCGCCCGTTGAGCAGGGTGGCGCCGAGCACGTAGTCGCGCAGGCTGCCGACCGCGGCGCGAGAAGGTCCGGAAAGCCCGGCTGCCACCATGCCCCCCACCGTACCGGCGTGCTTGCCGACCGACAACGCCGGCTCACCGAAGCGCGGCGGCTCGAATGGCAGGCATTGGCCCTGCTCGGCCAGCAGCGCTTCCAGTTCGGCCAGCGGCGTGCCCGCGCCCACTGTCACCACCAATTCGCTCGGCTCGTAAGCGGTGATGCCGGTCAGCCCTGCGGTCGACAGGCGCTGCCCGGTGGGCACGCCCCCGTAGAACAGCTTGGTGCCGCCGCCGCGGATTTCGAGCGGCTTTCGGTCGGTGCGGGCCGCCTGCACGGTTTCGGCTAGATGTTGCAAATTCACGTTTTTCTGAGCCTTGACGACTTGGGTGCCGTTTCCATGATGCACCAGCCCCTTGACTCCCCGAATCGCGGGGTGCGGATTTCACGGCGCACTCGTTATGGTCATGCCTCTTCGAAGCGGTTCGTCTCCGATTCCCACTCAACTTCCAACCGGCGCAACGCTGGATCAAGATGACCACACAACTGAAACTGAACACCCTTGCGGCTTGCACAGCCCTTCTGCTGGCAGCGCCCGCCTGGTCGGCTCCGGTCGGCGTGGACGGCGTCCTCGGCCCGGAATGGACCGGTGTCCCAGTCGCGCTGGTGGCCCACGACGCAGCAGCGCCACAAAGCAACTTTGGCTCGCCGGGGCCCACCACCGCCGGTGCCAGCTACAGCGTGCGCATCCGCAGCGACAGTGATTTCTACTACGGTTTTCTGCAAATTACCGGCGACGCGGCGTCCGCAGCCGGCAACTTCGCGAACCTGTACTTCGACACCGACCCGTTGGCGAACAACGGATCCGATGTCGGCTTCGAGATCACCAACAACCAGTACTTCATCGCGGGCGCCGCAGGCTTCCACGACGCCTCGGCATACCTCACCTTCGACAGCGCAAGCCACCCGGGCAGCATCGAGTTTGCGATCAGCAACAGCTTCTTCACCTCGGGGCCGCTTGCAGGCATGGACTATCCGGACGGCTACCCGGCCGCGGCGGCCGACGTCGTGCTGAGCCTGTCGCAATCCTTCGGTTATTCGGTGGCCGGCGGTGCCAGCTACGGCCCGACGCGACTCGGCAGCGCGCCGGTCGCGGGTGCTGCGGCCGTGCCCGAACCCGCTTCAATGGCATTGGTGCTGGCCGCGCTGGGTGCGCTCGGCTTCGCGGGCCGACGCCGCGGCTGAAGGCAGCGTTTCCCCGCCTCGGGCGGATCGCAAAGAGCCCCGCATTAGCGGGGCTCTTTCAATTGTGCCGACCGAAGCCGAGCGATGCGTAGCGGCCGTCAGAAGCGCTCGAGTTCGGGAAACGGCAAGACGCCCTTCTTGACATGCATGCGTCCGTACTCGGCGCAGCGCTGCAGCGTGGGGATCACCTTGCCGGGGTTGAGCGTGGCGCGCGGGTCGAAGGCGGCTTTCAGCGCCAGCATCTGCGCGCGTTCTTCGGGGCTGAACTGCACGCACATCGAATTGAGCTTCTCGACGCCCACACCGTGCTCGCCAGTGACGGTGCCACCCATCGCGACGCTGGTCTCCAGGATGTCGGCGCCGAACAGCTCGCAACGGTGGAGCTGGTCGGGATCGTTCGCGTCGAACAGGATCAGCGGGTGCAGGTTGCCGTCACCGGCATGGAACACGTTGCAGCAGCCGAGCCCGTACTTGACTTCCATCTGCTGAATCGCCAGCAGGATGTCGGCCAGGCGGTTGCGGGGAATCGTGCTGTCCATGCACATGTAGTCGGGGCTGATGCGGCCCGACGCCGGGAACGCATTCTTGCGCCCGCTCCAGAATTTCAGGCGCTGCGCTTCGTCTTGACTGACCTCGAGCCGGCTCACGCCGCAGCGGGTCAGTACCGCTTCCATGCGGGCGATCTCTTCGGCCACTTCTTCGGGCGTGCCGTCGGACTCGCACAACAGGATCGCGGCGGCGTCCAGGTCGTAGCCGGCATGGACGAAGTCTTCCACCGCGGCGGTCATCGGCTTGTCCATCATCTCGAGCCCCGCCGGGATGATGCCGTGCGCAATGATCGCCGCAACCGCGTCGCCTGCTTTGCGAATGTCGTCGAAGCTGGCCATGATGCAGCGCGCCAGTTGCGGCTTCGGTACCAGCTTGACGGTGGCTTCCAGCGTGACCGCCAGCATGCCTTCGCTGCCGATCACCACACTCATCAGGTCGAGGCCGGCGCAGTCGAGCGCCTGGGAGCCGAACTCGATCGGCTCGCCTTCGACGGTGAAGCCGCGGATGCGCAACACGTTGTGCAGCGTCAAGCCGTACTTCAGGCAATGCACGCCGCCCGAGTTTTCGGCCAGGTTGCCGCCGATGGTGCAGGCGATCTGGCTGCTGGGGTCGGGCGCGTAGTACAGGCCGAAAGGCGCCGCCGCTTCGCTGATGGCCAGGTTGCGCACACCGCACTGCACGGTGGCGGTGCGGGCGAGCTTGTCGATCTTCAGAATGCGGTTGAACTTCGCCAGCGACAGCGTCACGCCCAACGCATGGGGCAACGCGCCGCCGCTCAAGCCGGTGCCGGCGCCGCGCGCCACCACCGGCACCGACAGGGCATGACAGGCTTTCAGCACTGCAGCCACTTGCGCCTCGGTTTCCGGCAAGGCCACCACCAGTGGCTGCTGGCGGTAAGCCGTGAGGCCGTCACATTCGTAGGGCACGGTGTCTTCGGACTGGTGCAGCAGCGC
>JALYUN010000153.1 GCA_030853725.1 Pseudomonadota bacterium
GTCTGGGTCTGTCTTTTCCCGTCCCGCTGCACCCAACCTACCGGCTGCCCGTTCCATCCGCGTTGTCATCAGCACATGCCCCACTGCGACCGCGAACGGCCTCTCTTGACAGCCTGACCGGTCGACCAGAAGCTTGAGGTCGCCCGCCACCTCTTCCCGACCACAGCCTGCGTCAAGAGACACGGGATCAGAGATTGGCGCGACGACGCAAGGTCACAGCCAGCAGTCCCAACCCGCCCAACATCAGGCCGAAGGAAGCGGGCTCGGGCACCGCAGAGACACCCGAATCCACGTAGTCGAGCATCGAATCGACAGTAGCCACCCCGACGCCGTACAGGATCGGCGCGCTACCCGGGGGCCCGAAGATGCCGTTGCTCCACAGGTCGACTACGCGCCCATTGCCGATCCGGAACATCAGGCCGTAGATGTCCAGGAGGCCGCCGGCCGCCGGGTAATCAGTCGCTGTAGCCGGCGAGCCGCCTGGCCAGAACAGGTTGTCGAAGGTGAGGAAGCCACCGGACTCGGGCGTTGTGCCTTCGGCCACCGCAAACCGGCTGAAGTCGTTGGGTGCCAGCAGGTTGGTGTCTTCCGGTGTTGCGTGATTGACCGGTACCAGCCCGAGAATCGGTGCGTTGACGATGGCAATATTTGCGTCCGAAAACGTCCCGCTGATGCCGGTTACTTCCATCGCCTGGCTGTACCTTGCATCGGTTGCTGCGCCGTAGGTCAATGTGATGGAGCCTTCGACGCCGCCTCCATTGAAGGAGAAGTCGTAAGTGGCAGCCGATGCTGTCAGCGGGCAAGCGGCAGCGGCACCGAATGCAGCGCCAACCGCCACTGCGAGTGTCTTGTTCATTGGATAGTCCTTGCAGGCGTTCGAAGAAAAGCAGTCGCGTTGTCGCCCCAAGTCCGGAGGCGATGGCTGATCAGTGTGACCTTTGCCCTGCGTTCCGCACTCCCTAGTTTGGGGGGGGGCAAGCGCCATTGCGGCTTCGACGCTGTCACCGTCGACTTGCAGCACGCGCCTTTCGGATTCGACCAGGCGGTGGATCTGTTGCAAGCCACCTCGTCGACGCCGGCGGTGCCGCTGGCGCGCTGCGCCGCTTCGACATTGGCCGACGTCAACAAACTGCTCGATGCCGGCGCCTACGGCATCATCGGCCCACTCATCGACAGCGTCGACGACTCGGCCTACTTCGCCCGTTGTTGCCGTTACCCGCCGCGCGGCATTCGCAGCTTCGGCCCGGCCCGCGGGCTGCTGTACGGTGGCGCCGACTATCTTGCCAGGGCCGATGACGAGATCCTGTCGCTGGCGATGATCGAGACCATCAACGCGCTCGAACAGATCGAAAGCATCATGGACGTGGAGGAGATCGACGGGGTCTACGTCGGCCCGAGCGACCTCGGCCTGGCGATGGGCATCGGGCCCAACTCTTGGCCGGATGAACGAATGAAGCAGGCGGTTGCGCACATCTTGAAAGCCGTGCACGCGCGCGGCAAGTACGCGGGCATTTACTGCGGTGGCGTCGAGATGGGCGAAGACTGCACCCGCATGGGCTACGACTTGGTAACGCCGGGCAACGATGTTCAGTTGCTGCGTGCCGGCGCCGAGGCGCGCATCAAGGGCGTGCGCGCAGCGCAACGCACGGCGCCGACGGCATGATCCTCGGCGTTGTCGCCGACGACTTCACCGGTGGCACCGATGTCGCCAGCATGGTGGTGCGCTCCGGTCTGCGGACGGTGCAAGTGATCGGCGTGCCGAAAGATGCCGCAGTTCCCGATGCCGATGCCATCGTCGTCGCGCTGAAGTCGCGCACCGCGCCGGCAGCCGAGGCTGTGCGCGACTCGCTGGCTGCCTGGCGCTGGCTACACGCGGCGGGCGCAAGGCAGTGGTACTTCAAGTACTGCTCGACTTTCGATTCCACACCGCAAGGCAACATCGGCCCGCTGGCAGAGGCGCTGCTGGCCGAACTGAAGGCCGAACTGAAGGCCGACTTCACCATCGCCTGCCCGTCACTGCCGGTGAATGGTCGCACGGTCTATCGCGGGCATCTCTTCGTGTTCGATCAATTGTTGAACGAATCCAGCATGCGCCAACACCCGCTGACGCCGATGACCGACGCCAACGTGGTGCGCGTGTTGCAGGCGCAAGTGCAATCCGGCGTCGGCTTGGTGAACGACGACGTGGTGCGGGCCGGCGCGGCGGCCATCGGCAAACGCTTTGCCGAGTTGCGGCAAGAGGGTGTGCGTTTCGCCATCTGCGACACGACGGCCACCGAACAACTCGACGCGTTGGCCAAAGCCTGCGCCGAACTGCCGCTGGTGACAGCGGGGTCTGGTCTCGCGCTCGGACTGCCGGAGGCCTACACGCGCTGCGGCTGGGTCACCCTGGACGCGCAGACCGCCTCGGCGTTGCCAGCCATCGGTGACCGCGCGGCGGTGCTCGCCGGCTCCAGCTCGGCCGCCACCAACGGGCAGGTGCGGCGCTGGGTCGATGCCGCCCGGCCTGCTTTTCGGATCGAGCCGCAGAAGCTGGCGGCTGGTGAGCCCGTCGCGCAGCAAGCGCTGGACTGGGCCGCGGACCAGGACGCCGTGCTCGTCTACGCCACCGCCTCGCCCGACGACGTGCCCAGCGTGCAAGCGGCGTTCGGCGTCGAACACGCGGGGCAGTTGGTCGAGCAGTGTCTGGGCCACATCGCGGTCGGGCTGCAGAAGGCCGGCGTGCGGCGGCTGGTGGTGGCGGGGGGCGAGACTTCCGGTGCCGTCGTGCAGGCGCTCGGCGTGTCGCCGTTGCGCATCGGCCCGACCATCGACCCTGGCGTGCCCTGGACCCAGGCCGAAGGCCGTGACCTGCTGAATGCGATCAAGTCGGGCAACTTCGGCGGCGTCGATTTCTTCGCCAAAGCGCTGGCAATGACGCAATGACAACGAAGGTGAAAGCAGTGAACAGCAACAAGCGTAAAGAGCAAGACTATCTCGGCGAAGTCGAGATTCCGAACGCTAAGCTGTTCGGCGTCTATAGCCATCGAGACATTGAGAACCTGACGATCTCGCCGCGCACCGTCGGCTCGAATCCCGAGTTCAGCAAAGCCTTCGCGCACTGCAAATGGGCGGCGGCGCTGGCCAACTTCGACCACGGCGTGATCACCGAAGAACAGAAAGGCGCCATTGCCAAAGCCTGCGCCGAAATTGTCGACGGCCAACACGCCGACTCGCTCGCGGTTGACCTGTTGGAAGGCTCGGGTGGCCCGTCGAGCAACATGAACTTCAACGAAGTGATCGCCAACCGGGCGCAGCAGTTGCTGGACGGCGAGCTCGGCGTCTACGACCGCGTGCATCCGAACGACCACGTCAATCGATCGCAGTCGACCAACGACGTCTATTCGGCGGCGATGAAGATGGCGACTTACGCGCTGCTGGGCCCGCTGATCGACGAAGTGACCCAACTCGCTGACACCTTCAAGCGCAAGGCCAGTGAGTTCGACGACGTGTTGCACTTGGGCCGCACCTGCCTGCAGGACGCACAGCCCATGCGCCTGGGCCAGGTCTTCGGCGGCTATGCGTCGTTGGTTGCCAGGCTCGCGGGTGCGCTGAAGCCGGTGCGAGATGGCTTGCTGGTGCTGCCGCTTGGCGGTACCGCCATCGGCACCGGTTTCGGCGCACCGGCGGGCTACCGTTCGACGGCATACCGGCATCTGGTGAAGTTGACAGGAATCGACTACTGCGCGCCCGAAGACGCTTTCGACGCGATGCAGAACATCGACACGTTTTCGCGCGTGTCTGCCGAACTGCGCACCTGCGCGACCTCGATCGCCAAGGTGGCGTCGGACCTGATCCTGCTGTCGTCAGGTCCGGCGGGCGGCATCGGCGAGATCGTGCTGCCCGCGGTGCAGGCCGGGTCTTCGATCATGCCGGGCAAGATCAATCCGGTGGTGCCGATGTCGATGGTGCAACTGAGCTTCGCCGTAGTCGGCAACGATGTCTGCGTCGCCCAGGCGGTGCAGGCCGGTCAACTGGAGATCAATCACTTCGAACCGGTGGTCGCCGACCGCGTCTTCGAGTCGATTCAGTTGCTGACCAATGGCGTGCGCTTGTGCCGCGACAAATGCGTCGCCGGGATCGTCGCCGATCGGGCCGCAAATCTGAACAATCTGATGAATTCGATGGCGGTGGCGACGGCGCTCGTTCCCAAACGGGGTTACCACAAGACCAGTGCGCTGGTGCGCCGCTCGGTGGCCGAAGGCCGGCCACTGGTCGACACTCTGGAGGAATCGAATGTCCTGTCCAAGACCGAAGCCATTGCGCTGATCGAAGCGGCGGTCACGCGGCTTTCTGACGCAACCCAGTCCCCCTTGCATCATTCAAACCATCATGGCTACTTCGCCCGCTACCCCAGCCACCTCGGCGCCCATTGCCCAGCAGTTGTCCGACATGTCGCCGTCGGCTTACGCGCCTTGTCGCGACCCGCGCGAATACATCACGAGTTGGACCGACCACATCTGGATCAAGCGCGGCCTGGGGCAGATCCCCGACCACTACGACCCTGCGGTGAAGGTCCACACCTGCTACGGCGAAACCTGCGGGTTGAAGAACGTGATCGGCAACTCGATCCAGCGCATGGTCGCATTCCCCAACCGGGGCGGCGGCCACGCCGACGTGATCTGGGAGTCGCGCGGCAAAAATTCCCTTATCAGCGCCCACCG
>JALYUN010000159.1 GCA_030853725.1 Pseudomonadota bacterium
CCGCTGCTCTTCGATCAGGTGATCGACGGCACGTTGGAATACGTTCAGGCGTCGCTGGGTAGCCAGTCGAACCTGCAGCGGCAAATCTCCGGCGACTTGATGACATCGCTGAAGACCCACCGCAGCCGCCTGGCCGACTATTACTTGCGGTCTTTGCAGAGCCGGGTCCGCCAGGAGCTGAAGCGACCCGGCTTTGCCAGTTCGAACCTGCACCCCGCGCCGGATACCGCGACCGGTAGCAGAGCCTTGACCCTGGAACTGGTCGACGAGCAGGTGGTAGCAGCCGACGTGGAACTGTCGCACGCCATCGAAGCCATCAAGAGCGTGGCCGAGTACGAGTTGCGTGAACTGCAGACCTTCATTTCGGCGCTGGTCGGCGACATGGACGTCGCGCGCGACTACAACCTGTTCCGACCCGAAACGCATGCCAACGCGCTGTGGGCCGCGGCGCAGGGCCTGCCGCTTTCGCGGGGGCACCAGGTCGCCTTCATGCGCCATGCCGGCACGGCGCTGGCGCAGCAGCTTCGCAAGAGCTACGCAGCGACTTCGTCGCGTCTGGAGGCGATGGGCATCGAGCCCGCCGCCTACCGCACCATGATCCTGCCGGCAGGGTCGCGGCGCGGTCCGCGCGGCGTCGAGTCCACCTTCAATCCCGACCTGCACCGCATGCGTGAAACGATGCCTGCGCGTATCGACGGACCGCTGAGTCTGCAAGCCCCGCTGCCTGCGGGCGCGACCAGACCCGCTGAACGCTGGCGCGATGTGGCCAGGCACACCGTCGACCCGGTCGACCGCCAGGCCATCGAACTCGTCAGCCGTTTGTTCGAAGCGATGCAGGCCGACCCACGGGTGCCCGCCGACGTGACCCAGCTCATCGCACGGCTGCACGGACCCGCCATGCGCCTGACCTTGCGCGACGGCAGCACGCTCGACCACGAGAAGCACCCGCTGTGGCGCTTCGTCAACCGGTTGGTCTATGAAGCCGAGATGGCACCCGACCCGCAGGACCCCGACCGCATCCTGCTACTGAAACTGGCGCAAGGCGCGATCGAGCAGATCGCATCCGAGCCCGAGCAGAACGCCGGGCTGTATCGCTGGGGACTGGAACGGCTGGAAGGCCTGTTGCACAAGCGGATGGCGCGCCGGAAAGCGACCGCGGCCACCCAGATCGGCATGCTGCAGAAGCTCGAAGCCCGGCTCGACGACGATGCCGGCACCCCGACGACTCTGCACGGCATGCTGGATGTGCCCCAGCTCGACACGGTTCCGATGGAGCTGCTGCCACGTACAGAGCCTTCCGCCCACACCGACGCACACGCTGAAGACTGGCTGGAAGGTCTGTCATCGGGTGACTGGGTGCGGATGTTTCTGCAAGGCCGCTGGGTTCAGGCACGGCTTCTGTGGCCTGGTGAACGGCGCACCATCTGGCTCTTCGGCGACGGTGCTTCCGACGCGACTTGGGCAGTGAGCCGCAACGCCTTGCTGATGATGCAGGCAGCGGGCCTGGCGAAGTCGCTGCGGCAGCGTTCGATCGTGGGGTCGGCCGCGGCCCGCGTGCAGGCGCAGTTGGCGAATGTTTGAGCCTCAGGGCGCGTGCCCCCGAGCTCGCTAGCGCTCGCTACCCCCGAGGGGGTCTTTCGCCTGCGGCCCGGCGAAGCCGGCTCGGCGGCTCTGCTCGGTCTGGTCGCGCTCCGTCGCTTCCAGCGCATCACGGATCGTCTGCACCACGCGTGATGGTTGTTCGTGCACGATCCAGTGACCGGCATCGGGCACGCGCTCGATGCTCAGGTCGGGCACCCAGCGCTCGAGTCCGGCAAGCAGTCCCGGCAGCAACGCGGTATCGCGTTCACCCCACAGCACCGTGGTCGGCACCTTGATCGTGACGGCCGCATCGGGCAGTTCCAGCGTGTGCAGCAGCGCAGCGGGGTCGTCCGACGGGCGCAGCGGCGAAGCGCGGTAATAGTTCAGTGGTCTGGTCAGGCCGGCGCCGTCCGGGCCCCAGCCGCGCTCGTAGTGCTCCCGCAATTGCGGCGTCAGCCAGGATGCCGGGCCGAAGAAGCGCCACAGACGCGCGTGGTTGTCGGCCGACAGAAGCTGCTCCGCGTCGGGGCGGCACAAGAAGTTCATGTAGGAACTGGCGGCCTTTTGCGCGGCGCTGTGTCGCAACTCGCGCAAGAAGGTTGCCGGGTGCGGCGCGTTCAGGATCAGCAGCCGCCGCAACAGATCGGGTCGCGCGGCCGCAAGGTTCCAGGCCAGCGCACCGCCCCAGTCGTGTGCCACCAGCAAGTCGATCGGCGCACCGATCGCCTCGATCGCAGCCGCCAGATCCTGCACCAGTAAGCGCGGTCGATAGTCGGCTACGTCCGGCGGCGCCGACGAACCCGGGTAACCGCGCAGGTTGGGGGCAACGCAGTGAACCGCGCAGCCGAGTGCTTCGATGACTTCGTCCCACACGAAGGCCGCTTCGGGGAAGCCGTGCAACAGCATCACGCGCCGCGCAGTACCTTCATGTGCATCTTCATACGTGCCTTCGCGACAAGCCAGCGTGGTGCCGTGGGGCAATGCCAAATCGAAACAGCGGATCATGCCGGCACCGCCCAGCTATACAGCACCAGTGCCGCGTCTTCCAGACCCTGGCGCGACAGGGCCGAGAACAGCGTGACACCGATATCGGCACTGTCGGTGCTGACTTCGGCCAGCGTTTGCTGCGCAGTCACCAGCGCCCGTTGCGCGTCACTGCGGTTGAGCTTGTCGGCTTTGGTCAACAGCGTCAGCAGCCGCACTTCGCCATTGGCCAAGCGCGGCGCCAGCAGCGCCAACAGACGCTGGTCGAGCGGTGTGAAACCGTGCCGCGAATCCACCATCAGCACCACACCGTGCAAGGGTCTGCGCAGTTCCAGGTAATCGGCCATCACCGCCTGCCAACGCAATTTGGCGGCGCGTTCGACGGCAGCGTAGCCGTAGCCAGGCAGGTCGGCGAACAAGGCGTCGGGCGCGTCGCGCGGGCCGACTTCGAACAAGTTGATGTGCTGGGTCCGCCCGGGGGTGCGCGAAGCAAAAGCCAGCCGCCGCTGCTGCGCGAGCGTGTTGATGGCGGTCGACTTGCCGGCATTGCTGCGACCGACGAAGGCGATCTCGGGCCTTTCACCGCCAGGCAACTGATCCAGCTGGCTGGCCGTGGTCAGGAAACGCGCACTCTGGGTCCAGGCCAGCGCGGCTTTGGCGCGGTCGGCTTCGGGTCGTGCAGGGCGGGCTTGCGGCGGTTGTGAAGCCGCGGAAGGATCGTTCAGCATCGGCTCGGCCGTTGGCGCAACAGGGTGCTCATCGCCCATTGTAAAATTTTGGGTTTGACCAGCATGGCGCGTCGCGACAACTGTCGAGAACGCGCGGTTGGCAGACTTTCCATTTGCGGCATCCCCCACCCGCTCAAGGCTCGCGCATGAAATCGCTACTGACCCAGATTCTGACTTTGTTCACCGCCGCAGTGGCGGTACCGCTGGCTGCAGCCGCTGCTGAACCGCCCGCGGCGCCGGCTTTCAAGTACGACGCAGCCAAGGCCCAGCAGCTGGCCACGAGCTGCGGCGCCTGCCACACCCAGGACGGGTCGCGCGGCGTGCCCACCAACCCGATTCTGTTGCGCCAGCATCCGGGCTACCTGGTCAAACAGTTGACTGAATTCAAAGCCGGCGTCCGCAAGAACGCGATCATGATGGGCATGGCCGCCACGCTCTCACCTGACGATATGAAGCAGGTGGCTACGTTCTATGGCACCGGCAAGGCCGCCAAGCCCGGTTTCGCGAAGGACAAGGACACCGTGGTCCTGGGCGAGCAGATCTACCGCGGCGGCATCTTCGAGCGCGCCGTACCGGCCTGCGCTGGCTGCCACAGTCCCACTGGTGCGGGGATTCCGGTGCAGTACCCGCGCCTGGCGGGCCAGCACGCGGAGTATTTGCAGACGCAGCTCATGAACTTCAGGTCGGGTGCGCGGGCCAACAACGCGCAGATGATGACCATCGCCGGCAAGCTCAAGGACGACGAGATCAAAGCCGTCGCTGACTACCTCGAAGGCCTGCGCCCGGCCGCGCCGGAAGCCGCCAAGGGCTTGTAAGGACAAGCCGGCGAATCGCGACTGCGGTTCATGCACATGTGCGCCCACCGATGACGCGAACTGGAAACCTCGGTAGCCGGGACCAACCCGGCGCCGCCGACATCACCCCGAACGTCGTGTTCCGGCAGCGCCGGCAGTTCCTCGCTGCAGCGTCCGCTGGCGGTGTACTCGTCACAGCAGGGCTGCCGGTGCAGGGGTTTGCCCAAGGCTCGGTCCAGCCGCCCGGCAAGCTGACGCGGCTGCCTGCTGTGCGCAGCACGGTGCCCGGCGCCATCACGATGGAAAAGCCGACCCCGTACGGTGACATCACCACCTACAACAACTACTACGAATTCGGTACCGACAAGTCGGACCCGGCGCGCCATTCCGGGTCGCTCAAGCCCCGCCCGTGGACGGTGATGGTCGAGGGTGAAGTCAAGAAGCCCGGCACCTGGGACATCGACGCGCTGCTGAAGCTGTGCCCGATGGAAGAACGCATCTACCGGCTGCGCTGCGTCGAAGGGTGGTCGATGGTGGTGCCCTGGATCGGCTATTCACTGGCCGAACTGATCCGCCGAGTCGAGCCCACCGGCAATGCGAAGTACCTGCAGTTCGTGACGCTGGCGGACAAGGCGCAGATGCCCGGGCTTTCGTCCAGCGTGCTCGATTGGCCCTATGTCGAAGGCCTGCGAATCGACGAGGCAATGCATCCGCTGACCCTGCTCACTTTCGGCCTCTACGGCGAAGTGCTGCCGAACGCAGACGGTGCGCCGGTGCGCGTGGTGGTGCCGTGGAAGTACGGCTTCAAGTCGGGCAAGTCGATCGTGAAGATCCGCTTTCTCGAAAAACAACCCGCCACGAGCTGGAACACGGTTTCTGCAAGCGAGTACGGCTTCTATTCGAACGTCAACCCGCAGGTCGACCACCCTCGCTGGAGCCAGGCCACCGAACGCCGCATCGGCGAAGACGGCCTGTTCGCGAAGAAGCGGCCCACGCTGTTGTTCAACGGCTACGAGGCGCAAGTGGGGCAGCTCTATGCCGGCATGGACCTCCGCCGCTATTTCTGAGCGGCGGCCCGGCGGGCCGCGACGCGGCGCTGTCGACCGCGCTTTGCTGCACCCGCTGGCCAAGCCGATCGCTTTGATCTGCGTGCTGCTGCCGCTGGCCTGGCTGGTGTGGGGCGCTTTCGCCGACACCCTGGGCCCGAATCCGGCCGAAGCACTGATCCGACGTGGTGGCGACTGGACCCTGCGCTTCCTGTGCCTGACGCTGGCGATCACGCCGCTGCGGGAAGCCACCGGCTGGCAGTCCGTGGCACGCTTTCGGCGTATGGCCGGCCTCACCACTTTTTGCTACGGGGTGCTGCACTTTCTTTGCTACGCCTGGCTCGACAAGGGCTTCGTCTTCGCCGACATCGTCAAGGACATCGGCAAGCGGCCTTTCATATTGGTTGGCAGCGCGGCGTTGCTGACCATGCTGCCGTTGGCACTGACTTCGTTCAACCGTGCCATCAAGGCCTTGGGCGCGGCGCGATGGCGCCTGCTGCACCGCTTGGTATACGCCACCGCGCTGCTGGCGCTGCTGCACTTCTTCTGGATGCGCGCCGGCAAGAACGACTTCCAGGAAGTGGCGGTCTATGCGGTGGTCATGGCCGGGCTGCTGGGATGGCGACTGTGGCGACGCATGGTGAGTCGACCCCCCCGAACCGGGGGTGTCAAGCGCTGAGGCTGCGCGCTACGGTCATGGGTCAGTGTGCGGTTGCGACCGCCCCGATTTCCATTTGGAGCCTGCATGACCTTCAAGACAACCCACGCCGCTATCGCCCTCGGTCTTTTCCTTGGCGCTGCACAAGCCGGTGCCGTCACCATCACTTTCGACGAACTCGCCGAGGGCACGACGCTGTCGAACCAGTACGCCGCCATGGGTGCAGTGTTCTCGCCCAACGCCTTCACTGGCGCCGGCGGGCCTTCCGGTCAAGACTGGGCCACCAACACCGATATGACGATCACCTCGATCGACACTGGCGACGTCGGCGGGCTCGGCACCCCGTCGCTGGTCAGCGGCAACGTGCTGCACAGCTTCGGCGGTTGGCTCAACGAAGACGGTGACGGCAGCTTCAGCATCGACTTCAGCACGCCGGTGAACTCGGTGTCGATGGACTTCGCCGGTGTGGCCACGCCGGCAGACGTTCAGCTCTTCGCCTACAACGGCGCCACGCTGCTGGGTACGGTGGCCGGTACGGTGACTACGGGCCAGTTCACACTCAGCTTCGCGGCCGCGTCAATCACCAGCGTGGCCGTCACGCCTGGCTCTTTCGACGACTGGGTCGGCGTCGACAACGTCGTTTTCGCGCCGGTACCCGAGCCCGCCAGCTACCTGCTGATGGGTCTGGGCTTGGCCACGCTGCTGGCGTTCCGCCACCGCTCCCGCACCTGAAATTTGCTTTGCGGCAGTTTTCTGCCCACGCCGCCTTCGGGCGGCGTTTTTGTTGCGAATAGGTCGCGTGTCGTTCAGGACGCCAAAGCACCGATCGGCAGGGCCGACCGCGCAAGCACCGGCGCCAGTGCCACACCGGTATGCGACCCACTGCGCACCACCGCTTCCGGCGTGCCGGCAGCCACCACGCGCCCGCCCTGGTTGCCGCCCTCGGGCCCCAGGTCGACGACCCAGTCGGCTTCAGCGATCACGTCCAGGTCGTGTTCGATCACGACCACGCTGTGGCCGCCATCGACCAGCCGGTGCAGCACGCGGATCAAGCGTTCGACGTCGGCCATATGCAGACCCACCGTGGGCTCGTCCAGCACATACAGCGTGCGCGGCGCGCGGTTGCCACGGCGAGTGATGTCGTCGCGAACCTTGCTCAATTCGGTCACCAGCTTGATGCGCTGTGCCTCGCCACCCGACAGTGTCGGTGAAGGCTGACCCAAGGTCAGGTAGCCGAGCCCCACGTCCACCAGCAACTGCAGTGGGTGCGCGATGGCCGGCATGCTGGCGAAGAAGCCAACGGCTTCGTCGACCTCCATCTGCAACACGTCGCCGATGCTCTTGCCGCGCCAGGTGACAGCCAGGGTTTCGGGGTTGAAGCGCGCGCCGTGGCAGATGTCGCAAGGCACCTTCACGTCGGGCAGGAAGCTCATCTCGATGGTCTTCATGCCCTGCCCTTCGCAACCCGGGCAGCGGCCGTCGCCGGTGTTGAACGAGAAGCGCGCCGCGCTGTAGCCGCGGGCGCGGGCTTCCAGCGTTTCGGTATAGAGCTTTCGGATCGTGTCCCAGAAGCCGATGTAGGTGGCCGGGCAACTGCGCGGGGTCTTGCCGATCGGGGTCTGGTCGACTTCGAGTACGCGGTCCAGGTGTTCGAAACCCGTCAGGCTTTCGCAGCCCTTCCAGGTGCGCCGGGTGACCGTCTTCTTGCCGGGTTTGGCAGTCACCACCGCTTGCACGTTAGCCAGCAGCACGTCGCGCGCCAGCGTGCTCTTGCCCGAGCCGCTGACCCCTGTCACTGCCACCAAACGCCCCAACGGCACGCGCAGGTCGACCTGTTGCAGGTTGTGCATCGAGGCGCCGCGCAGCATCAGCGCCGGCGCCTCCCAGTCGATTTCGCGCCGTGCCACCAGCGGATGCCGCAGCGGGTTTGCCAGCAGCTGACCGGTGAGGGATTCCGGGTTGGCCGAGATTTCGGCCACCGTGCCCTGCGCCACCAGCCGCCCGCCGCGTTGGCCGGCGCCGGGGCCGATGTCGATGATGTGCTCGGCGCGGCGGATGGTGTCTTCGTCGTGCTCCACCACCACCAGCGTGTTGCCGCCGGCGCTGAGCTTGTGCAGCGCGTTCAGCAGCACGCCGTTGTCGCGCGGGTGCAGGCCGATGGTGGGCTCGTCCAGTACGTAGCACACGCCTTGTAGGTTGCTGCCCAGTTGGGCTGCGAGGCGGATGCGTTGCGCCTCGCCACCCGACAGCGTCGGCGCGGCACGGTCCAGCGTCAGGTAGCCGAGGCCCACGTCTTCCAGGAATTCGAGCCGGCTGGCGATTTCGGATACCACGTCGCGCGCGATATCGGCGTCGCGGCCGGTGAGTTCCAGCGAATCGATCCAGTGCCGCGTTTCGTGCACCGAGAGCTGCGCGATCTCGGTAATCGGACGCTGCTCGAAGGTCACGCCGCGTGCCGTCGGGTTGAGGCGCGTGCCATGGCAGTCGGGGCACGGCGCATCGACCACGCCTTCGACCTCGGCTTCTTCCGACGGGAAGCTCTGTTCGCGGCCCCGGTTGTCGTCGCTGCGCACCGAATCGTCGTAGGCCTTGCGCTGTTCGCGCGTCAGCGCCAGCCCGGTGCCGACACAGGTGGTGCACCAGCCGTGCTTGCTGTTGTAGCTGAAGAGGCGTGGGTCCAGCTCCGGGTAACTGGTGCCGCAAACCGGGCAGGCTCGCTTGGTGGAGAACACCTTAACTTCGCCGAAACCCAGGCCGGCGCCGCCATGGTCCATTGAGGCTCCCAGCCCGTCCAGCGGGTGCAGCAAATGCAGCACGCCCTTGCCCAGGTCGAGCGACCTGGACAGCAGTTCGCGCAGCACCGATTCGGTTTGCGTCGACACCACCAGGTCGCCCACCGGCAATTCGATCGTGTGTTCCTTGAAGCGGTCGATGCGCGGGAATGGATCCAGCTTCAAGAATTCGCCGTCGACCCGCAGATGGGTGTGGCCTCGCGCCTTGGCCCACTTCGCCAGGTCGGTGTAGACGCCCTTGCGGTTGACCACCAGCGGCGCCAGCAGGCCGACATGCTGGCCGCGGTGGCCGCCGTCTTTGGGCAGCCGCAGCAGTTGCGCCGCGATGCTCTCGGTGCTTTGCGCCTGCACCGGGGCGCCGTCGTGGATGCAGTGCTGCAGCCCGAGCTTGACCCACAGCAGCCGCAGGAAGTGCCAGACCTCGGTGGTGGTCGCCACCGTACTCTTGCGCCCACCGCGGCTCAGGCGTTGCTCGATCGCCACCGTCGGTGGAATCCCGTAGACCGCGTCGACTTCCGGCCGCCCGGCCGGCTGCACGATGCTGCGGGCGTAGGCGTTCAGGCTTTCCAGATAACGTCGCTGCCCTTCGTTGAAGAGGATGTCGAAAGCCAGCGTGCTTTTGCCCGACCCGCTGACCCCCGTCACGACATTGAAACTGCCGCGCGGGATGCTCACGCTCAAGCTCTTCAGATTGTGTTCTTTGGCGTTGACGATACGGATCGACTCGTCCTGTGGCTGACGTTCGCGCCGCGCCGCTCGCAACACGGTCTGCAGCGCGCGGCCTTCTTCAGCCTGCGGCGTGCCGAAGCCGAGCTGCTGCGCATAGTCGCGCAGCGCCGCACCGGTGTGTGACGTGGGGTGCGCCGCTATGTCGTCGGGCGTGCCGGTGGCAACGACTTCACCACCGGCTTCGCCGCCTTCGGGTCCCAGGTCGATGACCCAGTCGGCCGCGCGCACCACATCCAGGTTGTGCTCGATCACCAGCAGCGAATGGCCAGCGTCCTGCAGCTTGCGCAAGGCCCGCATCAGCTTGGCGATGTCGTCGAAGTGAAGGCCGGTGGTGGGCTCGTCGAACAGGAACAGCGTGCCGCGTTTGGCCACCGGCTGCCACGGCTTGGCCGCTGCATCGGCCAGGAAGCCCGCCAGCTTCAGGCGCTGCGCTTCGCCGCCCGACAGCGTCGGCACCGGCTGGCCGAGACGTACATAGTCGAGACCCACGTCGACGATCGGCTGCAGCCGCGCCACCACCTCGCGGTCGTTCTGGAACCAGTGCGCGGCTTCGGCCACCGTCAGGTCCAGCACGTCGGCGATGCTGAGTTGCATCGGGCCGCGGATGATCTTCACGTCGAGGATCTCGGGGCGATAGCGGCGGCCGTCGCAATCGGCGCAGCGCAGGTACACGTCGGAGAGGAACTGCATCTCCACATGTTCGAAGCCCGAGCCGCCGCAGGTCGGGCAGCGGCCGTCGCCGGTGTTGAAGCTGAAGGTGCTGGCGCTGTAGCCGCGTTCGCGTGCCAGCGGCAATTCGGCGAACAGCTTGCGCATCTCGTCGAAAGCGCCGACATAGCTGGCCGGGTTGCTGCGCGCGGTCTTCCCGATCGGGCTCTGGTCGACGAACACCGCTTCCGACAGATGGTCGGCGCCGAGTAAACGGTCGAAGGCACCCGGCGCTTCGGTGGCCTTCCCGAAGTGCCGCGCCAGCGCCGGGTACAGCACGTCTTGCACCAGCGTGCTCTTGCCCGAGCCGCTGACCCCCGTCACACACACCAACCGCTGCAGCGGAACGCTAACCGTGACGTTGCGCAGGTTGTGGTCGCGCGCGCCTTCCAGGATCAGCTTCGGGGTGGCGGTGTCGACCCCGCGCTTGTAGCCGGTCGAGACCTGCTTGCGCCCGCCCAGGTAGGCACCGGTCAGGGTATCGGCATCGCGCGCGGCGTCGGGCGTGCCGTCAAACACGATCTGGCCGCCACGCTCGCCGGGGCCCGGCCCCATGTCGATCAAACGGTCGGCCGCCAACATCACGGCCGGATCGTGTTCGACCACCACCAGCGTGTTGCCGGCATCGCGCAGCCGATGCATGGCTTCGACGATGCGGTTCATGTCGCGCGGGTGCAGGCCGATGCTGGGCTCGTCCAGCACGAACATGGTGTTGACGAGCGAGGTGCCGAGCGCCGTCGTCAGGTTGATGCGCTGCACTTCGCCGCCACTGAGTGTGCGGCTCTGGCGGTCCAAAGAAAGGTAACCCAGGCCGACATCGCACAGGTACCGCAGCCGCGTGCGCACCTCGTCCAGCAACAGCTTCAGCGCGTCGTCCAGCAGGCTCGACGGCAGCGTCAGGCCGTCGCAGTAGCGGCGCAGGCGCTCGATCGAGAGCTGCATCAGGTCGGGCAGGTTCAGCCCGGGCAGGGCTTCGAGCTGTGCACGCATCCACGGCACGCCGACCGGCATGAAGCGCTGGTCTGGCGGCAGCACCTCGTCGGCGTCGGCCTTGCCGCCGATGCGCCACAGCAGCGCCTCCAGCTTCAGCCGCGCCCCGCCGCAGGCCGGGCACGGCGTGTAGCTGCGGTACTTCGACAAGAGCACGCGAATGTGCATCTTGTAAGCCTTGCTTTCCAGATAGCCGAAGAAGCGGCGTACGCCGTACCACTGCTTCTGCCACTTGCCGGCCCAGTTCGGCGAGCCTTCGATGACCCAGTCGCGCTGGGCTTGCGTCAGCTGGCTCCAAGGCGTGTCGCGCGGAATGCCGGCTTCGCCGGCGTAGCGCACCAGATCTTCCTGGTTCTCTTTCCAGGCCGGTGTCTGCAGGGTCTTGATGGCCCCGTTGCGCAACGTTTTGCGCACGTCGGGCACCACCAGGCCCCAGTCGACCCCGATCACGCGGCCGAAGCCGCGGCAAGTTTCGCAGGCGCCGTAAGCCGAGTTGAAGCTGAACATCGAAGGCTGCGGGTCGGCATAGCGGCGGTCGCTTTCCGGGCAGTGCAGGCCGGTGCTGTATTTCCACTGCTGCTCGATTGCGCCGTCAGCGCCCGCTGCAAACACCGTGAGCCGGCCGCTGCCGCGCTTCAAGGCCAGCTCGATCGCCTCCATCACCCGCACCGGCTCGGCGCCCGCCAGCCGCAGCCGGTCGGCCACTACCTGCAGTTGCTTGCGTGTCCCCTCGGTGCGCTCTGCATGCACGCGCGTGAAGCCACTGGCCGCCAGCCACTGGGCCTGCTGATCGTCCGTGGTGTCGGCGGGCAGCTCCACCGGAAAGCTGAACACCAGCCGCGGGTCACCAGCAGCTGCGGCGCGCTGCCTCAGGTCCTCGAAGATCGTCTGCGGCGTGTCATGGCGCACCGGCAACGCGGTGTCTTGGTCGAACAGTTGCGCTGCACGCGCAAACAGCAGCTTCAGGTGGTCGTTCAGCTCGGTCATCGTGCCGACCGTGCTGCGGCTGGTTCGCACCGGGTTGGTCTGGTCGATAGCGATCGCCGGAGGCACCCCGTCGACACGGTCGACCGCGGGCCGGTCCATGCGGTCGAGAAACTGCCGCGCATAAGCGCTGAAGGTTTCGACATAGCGCCGCTGGCCTTCGGCATAGAGCGTGTCGAACACCAGACTCGACTTGCCGGACCCGCTGGGGCCCGTCACCACCGTCATCTCGCCGGTGCGGATGTCCAGGTCCAGGCCCTTCAAATTGTGCTGACGCGCACCGCGGATTCGGATCAGACCGGTAGACATGCACACCTTCGAAACCACAAGGCGGGACATTCTAGGGACGGGGGCCCACCAGCGTAGGCGTGCGGGATTGCGCCTACAGCGGCTCCAGGCCTGGCGGCAACGGTGACAAGGCCCGCTCCGACAGCGCGGCGCGGCGCCATCCCTTAGCGTTCGACCGAATCATCCGGAGCGTTTGCATGTCACACCGTCTGAACAATTTTTCGTTGGCTTGCGCCCTGGTGGCGCTGGCAGCCGCGGCGGGACTGACCGCTTCCAATGTCGCTTCGGCTGCCGACAGCCACAAGGCGGTGGAGAAGCGCTTCAAGCAGGAATCGGTGGCCTGCATCCAGATGAAAGACCGTGACGCAGAGCAAGCTTGCAAGAAAGAAGCGCTGGCCGCGCGCGCCGAAGCCCAGAACGACCGCCTGACCGAACCGGGCGCCGACTTCGCCGCCAACGCACAAGCGCGCTGCAAAGGGTTGCCACAACCGGAACAGAAAAACTGCCTGGCACGGGTTCAGGGTCAAGGCGTTCAAAGCGGCAGTGTTGCCAGTGGCGGCGTGCTGCGCGAGTTGACCGTTCCGGTGGCACCCGGGGCCGCGAGCGGCGCTACCCGACATTGACGCGCCCAGACGCGTAGCAATCATCCCGACGACCGGGCACCAGTTGGCGGAAGCCGAGTGTGGGACCGGATTACTGCGGCACTGTCAGGGTTGAGCCCTCAATCGTGATGCGGTTGCCAGCCGTCGGGGTGGCTGCAATCGGCGGCATCTGTCCGGCGGTCAGTGCAGGGGCCGCGCCGGGTGTGCCGCCACGCGGAGTGGTGTGCACCACCTGCGAAGGTGGCAACGCGGCACCGGTCTTCAAATGGGCCCACATCGCGTCCAGCCCGCGGATGAAGTACAGATGCAGCGGAATGAAGCGGCTGTCGTATCCGGCGAATGGCAGGAACGCGTCGAAGTGCTGTGCGTTGGTCACTTCGACATAGCGCAACTGACTGGCGCTGCCCTCGACCAGGCTGTTGCGCAACACGTAAGGCCGTGAAGAGAAGTTGACCGGAATCAGCCCGTCGTTGCGTCCGTGCACCACGATCGCCGGCTTGCCATGCAGGTTGGCGGTGCGGAACACCTCATCGACCCCTGTGTGCAAGGCGGTGGCGCGCAGTGTGTTGGCGGTCCACAACTGGCGCAGACAGGTCGCGCCGTCATAGGCGAAGTCGAGCATGCCGGTCGACGGCGACGTCGAAGCCGCATGATTGCGTGGCCCGCCCGCGCTGTCGTTGTAGATGATCTGGATCGGCGCGCTCGGCGGCACGCCGTTGCCGGTGCTGAAGATGGCTTCGATGCCTGCTTGCGGGGCTGCCACCGGCGCGCCGGTGGTGTCGACCGCGCCGAAGCTGAAGCCGCACAGGTTGTCGGTGACGCGAGCGCGACTGTAGGTGTCGGCATAGGTCACCGCGATGGCGGGCGAGGCAAACAGCCAGAGCGAGGCGTGCAGGGCATCGGAGTCGGTTTCCCAGCCATAGGCATGCAAACGGGCCAGCGCGTCTTCAGCCTGCGCCTGCGTGGTGCTGCCGTTCACGAAGCCGCCGGCGGCCAGCGCGGCGCAACGGTTGCCGGCGACGAATGCAACGCCGCCGCTGTAGCCGAAGGGTGAGCCTGCTGCCGCCGAAGCCAGCGCGGCACAAGGCTGCAGCAGGTTAGCGAGGCTGAAGTAGTCGTACAGCGCCTTGCTGCCGCCGGTGTAGAGCACACCGGTGCCACGGTCGATGCGCAGGTCGGTGCTGGGCGCCAGTTGGATGTTGGGCTCGCTGACCGCCACGCCGTCGATCAGGCCGGCAGTGTCCTGTTCGGCTGCGGCCAGTGCGGCGCCGGCGCCGTTCGAAACGCTGGAAGCGATGACTGTGGTGTTGGCAGGCAGGATGAGCTTGGAGTGACGGCCATCGGCCAGCGCCGCGCCGTAGCGCTCGTTCAGCACGTAGAACGCGAATTCGATGGCCTGCAGCGTGTGCAGCCCCCAGTCTTTTTCCGGGTTCTGTTCGCTGTGGGCATGCTTGACCGCGAAGCGGTTCGGGGTGGCGGCGTTGAAGACGTCGCGTTCGGCGCTGCTCAGACGCGCGGTGAAGTTCGAAGCCGTGCCGGCCGCTGCCGCCGGGCTGCGGCGACCGTCGATCAGGTTCACGGTGTCGGCCTGCAGGTCGTGCACGCCGTTGCCGGTGCCCTTGTCGGTATAGGCCACGGCACAGCGGTGCTTTAGGCCCCACTCGCCCGAGGTGCCGATGGCGCCGTAGACCCCGCGCGACCCCGATGACGTGCCACTGACGATGCACGGCGCGGTCGGATCGAAGCTGTCGGGCACCTGCACCATCATCGTCACGTTCTGGCTGCCGCTGCCGTCGTCGGCGTAGGCGATGGTCTCGGTGCCGGCGATCTTGCCTTCGCCGCTGCCGGCCACGCCGTCGACGCCCACGTTCGGCCCGTACAGCGAGCCGTAGCCGCCGCCCGCGGTGGTGTCGACGAGTGCGCGGTAGTTGGTGTAGATCGCCAGCTTGCGCAGTTCGGCTGCGGTCGGCGTGGCCGACAGCGTGGGCGCTGCCGCAGCCGCCAGACCGGCTTTGCCGAGCCCCGCGGTCAACAAATCATCGGTGCTGCCGTTGTAGCTGGCGCTGCTGATGTTGCGCGCGAAGGCCGGTTTGACGTTGGGCGCAGCGTCGCCTTCACCACTGCTGCTGCTGCCGCCGCAGCCGGCAAACAGGATGCTGATGGCGGCCATCACGGCAGCGAGCCCGGGACCGCAAACAGAAAGACGATGAGCGGGCGAGGTCATGGGCGGTTGCACCTTGGATTGCGGAGTGAGAGCAGGCACCGCGCCGATGCCGATGCCGATGCCCCCGACTTCACCGTCTGAGCCGCGATCGCGCTATCGGGCAAACACCGATACCGCAACGATGCCGCGCAGCGCGAATCGGGGCGCAGTCAGCGTTCAAAATGCGATCCACGTAGACAGCCCTGGAACCGGTATGCATTTCACGTTACGCCTGTTGAGTTGTCTGGCCCTTACAGCCGCCCTGGTGGCCCACGCGCAAACCGCTGCGCCGGTTTTTGCAGTGGTGTCCGAGATCGGGCAACAACTGCAAGTGGTGGGCTTCAAGCAACAGGTGGGCACCCGGCTCGACAGCAACGTCCGCTCCCGCATCGATACCCCCGGTGGCGCTCTGGACAAGGGAGCGTTGCTCGCGGCGCAGAAGGCGCTGAAAGACGCCGTTCCCGGCGCTCGGGTGTACCTGGTATCGCCGCTCGACGTCGAACTGTTCCCCGCTGCCGGCAACCCGGTGGTCGGCCAGAAACTGCAAATACCGGCCGACTTGGCGGACGTGCTGAAGCAGCAGGGTTCGACGCAACTGGTGTTGATCAACCGCCGCAGCGCCGACGCTGGCTTTCAGGCCGTGGACACCAAGGTGGGATCGGGCCGTATCGAGGGCCTGGGCTTCTATGTCGAACGCACCACGCCGATGCGCAACAACGAGACCAACGAAACCGCCGCCGGCTTTCTGGCCACTTACGTCTACATCAACATCAGCCTGGTCGATGTGCGCGACGGGCGGGTACTGGCCACGATGCCGGTCACCGACGCGCGGCTCGACATCGCTCGGGTCTCGGCCGACAGCGGCCATCCCTGGGATTCGGTCAGCAACGCCAACAAGATGGCCAATCTGGCGTTGCTGCTGCGGGTCGTGGTCGAGCAGACCGTGTCGCTTCTGCTTCCGCACCAAAAATAGCCATGCTCGACGAACTTCGCCATGCCGCCACGCGCCAGCGCACCGCCCGCGCCGTGAGGCGCCTGATGCAAGACAGCGAACGCCTGCTGGCCGATGAAGCCGAACGCGGTGGCCTGACGGTGGCGGGCGAGCTGATCGACCGGTTGGAGGGCCTGGAGGAAGAACAGCTCGACGGCTATTTCGACTACCTGGCCAACGACCTCAGTCCCGACCCGATGGCGGTGCTGCGCTGTGCCGAGGCGTATGCCGCCGAGCCCGGTGCGCGCACGTTGATGGCACTGACCGCCGCAGCAGAACCGCCGCGCCAGGAGCTACTGCGGCGCCTGAACCGCATGCCCGGCGGCACTGCCGCGGTGCTGGCACTGCGCCGGGCACTGTTGCCCCGGCTGCGCAAGCGGCGCGAACTCGCCGCGCTGGAATCGGACCTGCAGCACTTGCTGGCTTCATGGTTCAACCCCGGCTTCCTGCAGATGAAGCGGGTCGACTGGAACTCGCCGGCGCAACTGCTCGAACGCATCATCCACCATGAGGCGGTGCACACCATCGACGGCTGGGACGACCTGCGCCGCCGGCTGCAACCCGACCGCCGCTGCTTCGCGTTCTTCCACCCGCAACTGGGGGAAGAACCGCTAATCTTCGTGGAAGTGGCCTTGCTGCCCGAAATGCCCGAGGCCATCGGCCCGCTGATCGACAAAGCCAGCACGCCGATCGCCGCCGACCGCTTCAAGGTCGCGGCCTTCTACAGCATCAGCAACTGCGAACCCGGCCTGCGCGGCGTCTCGCTCGGCAACTTCCTGATCAAGACCGTGGCCCAGCAATTGCAGCGCGAGCTGCCTCAGGTCAAGACCTTCTGCACCTTGTCGCCGATCCCCGGCCTGGCGCGCTGGATGCTGTCGCAACCCGACCCGGCAGCGCTGCCCAAGCTGCGCAAGGGTGCCGCTGCAGAACTGCAGGAAGCGCGCGACAGCCTGCTGAAGCTGTGCGGCGGCGACCTGTCGGCGCTGCAAGCGATCAGGCTTCGTGGTTCAACCCCGGCTTCCTGCAGTTCTGCAGCGGCACCCTTGCGCACCTTGGGCAGCGCCGCCGGGTCGGGTTGAGACAGCATCCAGCGCGCCAGGCCGGGGATCGGCGACAAGGTGCAGAAGGTCTTGACCTGAGGCAGCTCGCGCTGCAATTGCTGGGCCACGGTCTTGATCAGGA
>JALYUN010000161.1 GCA_030853725.1 Pseudomonadota bacterium
ACGCCACGCCCGGCAGCCCCGAATTCGCGCAGCAACTCGGCGCGGCGTTGTCGGTCTTTGTGCGACAGGGTGTGCAGCACGCCAAGCTCGAATTGAACCCGGGCGACATGGGCCCGCTCACACTGCAGATCCGGCTCGATGGTGACCGCGCGCAGGTCCACATGGCGGCCGAGCACAGCCAGACGCGGCAGGCGTTGGAGCAGTCGATGCCGCAGTTGGCCGGCAGCCTGCGCGAAGCCGGGCTGACGCTGGCCGGCGGCGGGGTCTTCGAGCAACCACCGCGCCAGCCCCCGCTGCCCGCCGACTGGGAAGAGCGGAGCAACCGCGCACGGCCCGAATCACCGCGTGGACCGGGCGACGGTGGGCAGGATCTGGCCGGCATCGGCGGCTCCGAGCCGATCTCGCTGTCGCCGTTGGCCGCACGCCGCGGCGTGGTCGACCTGGTGGCCTGAAGCAGCGTCGACAGGCAACGTTGACAAGCAGCTCCAGCCGGCACGGACTAGCCACGCTGTAGCGGCTCGATCGCCGCGCTTTTCGCGGCTTTCGGCTGAAGGGGTGCTTCCAATAATGAGGGCACCCGAGCTTGAGGCGACGCACCCGCGCCGCCACTGAAGCGCTTCGGGCAGGAGACCGCCCGCCATGTCCACCGCTGCCGCTGCAACCGCCGCTGCCGTTCCCGACGCCGCCGCCTCTGCGCAGGCGCCCGCCAAGAAGGGCAAGAAGAAGCTGATCATCATCATCGCGGTGGCGGTGCTGGTGCTTGCTGCCGGCGGCGCCGGCGCGATGCTGCTGCTGAAGAAGAAGCCGCACGAAGGCGACGCAGACGCAGAGCACAGCGAAACCAGCGAGCACGGCGCCACGGCGGGCGCCGGTGTCGTCAAGCCGGCCGAACGCCCTGCGCCGGTGTTCGTACCGCTGGAGCCCTTCACCGTCAACCTGGCCGATCGCGACGCCGAGCGCTACGCGCAAGTGGGCATCACGCTGGAAGTCGAAGACGCCCACATCGGTGAGCAGATCAAGCTCTACATGCCGGCGATTCGCAACCACTTCCTGTTGGCAATCGCCGACAACACCGCCACCGACCTGCTGGCGCGCGAAGGCAAGCTTCGACTGGGCGAGAAGTTGCGTCGCGAAGCCGCACGAGCGCTCGGCTATACGGTGCCCGAGATGGCCGCCGAACCGGCACCCAAGGACGCGGGGGAGTCCGACGACGCAAAGCCGAAGACGAAGAAAAAGAAATCCGGCAAGAAAGAGGAACTCGACCTCCCCGTTCGCGCCGTGCAGTTTTCGAACTTCATCATTCAATGAACCAGCAGATCCTCTCGCAGGATGAAGTCGATGCGCTGTTGCAGGGCATCACCGGTGAGAGCCAGAAGCTCGAATCCGACGACGCGCCGCAGGCCGGCATCCGCGACTACGACTTGTCCAGCCAGGAGCGCATCGTCCGCGGTCGAATGCCGACGATGGAGGTGATCAACGAGCGCTTCGCACGCAACATCCGCATCGGACTGTTCAACCTGGTTCGCAAGAGTCCCGAAGTCGCCATCGGCGGCATCAAGGTGCAGAAGTTCAGCGCCTTCCTGCGCGAGATCGTGGTGCCGACCAACTTCAACGTCATGAGCGTCAAGCCATTGCGCGGCAACGGCCTGATTGTCTGCGACCCGGGGCTGGTGTTCGCGGCCATCGACGCGCTGTTCGGCGGCACCGGCAAGTACCACACCCGCATCGAAGGGCGTGACTTCTCACCGACCGAACTGCGCGTGATTCAGCGACTGGTGGAAACGATCTGCGCCGAATACAAGAAAGCCTGGACCGGTGTCTACCCGGTTGAGCTGGAATACCAGCGCAGCGAAATGCAGCCGCAGTTCGCCAGCATCGCTACCCCCAGCGAGGTGGTCATCTCCACCCACTTCACGCTGGAGATCGGCGACACCACCGGCAACATCCACTTCTGCATTCCCTACAGCACGCTGGAGCCGATTCGCGATGTGCTGTATTCGACTATCCAGGGCGATTCGACCGAACCCGACCGGCGCTGGGTCAACATGTTGAAGCAGCAGATTCAAGCCGCCGAAGTCAACCTGGTGGCCGAACTGGCGCATGCCCAGACCACGGTCGAACAACTGGTGGCCTTCAAGCCGGGCGACTTCATCGAACTGGATCTGAACCCGATGATCCAGGCCAAGATCGACGGCGTTCCGGTGTTCGACGCGCACTACGGCACCACCAACAACCACTACGCGATCCGCATCGATCGCATGCTGACCGGCTCCACCGCGGGCTGGATCGGAGAGAACCAAAATGGCAGCTGAATCGCCCCAGTCGGAAGAAGACCGGATGGCCGCCGAGTGGGCGGCTGCATTGGAAGAGAGCAAGCCCGCACCGCCGCCGAATCACGAAGTGGCCAGCGAAGTCACCACCGCCGCCGAGACGGTGGCCCCGGCCACGTTCACGAAGTTCAACCCGCCCGGCGGCGGCGAGCCCACGGCCGGCAACGACTTCAACATGATCCTGGACATCCCCGTGCAGCTCACGGTGGAACTGGGCCGCACGCGCATCCCCATCAAGCACATCCTGCAACTGGCGCAGGGTTCGGTGGTGGAACTGGAAACGATGGCCGGCGAGCCGATGGACGTGCTGGTCAACGGCTACCTGATCGCGCAGGGCGAGGTGGTGGTGGTAAACGACAAGTTCGGTATCCGCCTGACCGACATCGTCACGCCCAGCGAGCGCATGCGGCGTCTATCGAGAAGTTGAGTCCTCATGCAACACGGTCTGATGTCGCTCGTGTGGTTCGTGATCGTGCTGGGCGCGATTCCGTTGGCGCTGTGGCTGCTCAAGCGCAGCGGCTATGCCGGCGCTGCCGGTGCGTCAGCAGCACAGGCCGGTGTGCCGCGCACGGTGGCCACACTGGCGCTGTCGCCGCAGCAGCGGCTGATGACGGTCGAGGTCGGCCAGGGCGAGCACCGCACCTGGCTCGTGCTCGGCGTTTCGCCGCAGGGGATCCGCACCCTGCACACGCTTCCGGCCGGCGTCCTGACGCCGCTGGCGGTGGACACCACCGCAGCAGGGACGGTGCCCGGCTTCGCCGGCCTGTTGTCCCGATTTCGCAAGCCCGGCGACCATGCGCAAGTTTGAGCTGATCCGCATCGCCGCACTGGCTGTGCTGGGCTTCGGCAGCACGCTGGCGCTGGCCCAGCAAAGCCCTGGCGGCCTGCCGCTGTTGATGGCGCAAGGCGCCGGTGGCACCAGCTATTCGGTGCCGATCCAGACCTTGCTGTTCTTCAGCGCGCTGTCGTTCCTGCCGGCGGTGTTGCTGTTGATGACCGGCTTCACGCGGATCGTGATCGTGCTGTCGCTGCTGCGCCAGGCGATCGGCACGCAAGCCGCGCCGCCGAATCAGGTGATCGTCGGTTTGTCGCTGTTTCTGACCTTTTTCGTGATGTCGCCGACCTTCGACAAGATCTACGAGCGGGCCTGGGCGCCCTACTCTGCCGGCACGCTGGCGGCCGAAGACGCCTTGAAGCAAGGCGCACAGCCGCTGCGCGAATTCATGCTGAAGCAAACGCGTCAGAGTGACGTGATGTTGTTCGCCAAGCTGGCCAAACTGGCGCCCGGGATCAAAGGCGAAGACGTGCCGCTGACGGTGCTGGTGCCCGCCTTCGTGACGAGCGAGCTGAAGAGCGCGTTCCAGATCGGGTTCATGATCTTCATCCCGTTCCTGATCATCGACATGATCGTCGCCAGCGTGCTGATGAGCCTGGGCATGATGATGTTGAGCCCGGTGCTGGTGGCCTTGCCGTTCAAGCTGATGCTGTTCGTGCTGGCCGACGGCTGGAACCTGTTGCTGGGTTCGCTGGCTGCTTCCTTCGCCACCTGACAGGCAGGCGATGCCCCCACGCTTACTTCGTTCGCTGCCCCCCAAGGGGGCGCTCAGTCCCCTCGGAACGGCCGCGCGGTACTGACATGGACGCAACCCAGGTCCTGGCCATCGGCCAGGAAGGCCTCACGACGCTGCTGATGGTGGCTGCCCCGGTGCTGCTGGCGGTGCTGGTGGTGGGGCTCATCGTGAGCATCTTCCAGGCTGCCACGCAGATCAACGAAGCCACACTGAGTTTCGTGCCCAAGGTGCTGGCCGCGGTGGTGGTACTGGTGGTGGCCGGGCCATGGATGATCGCCACGCTGGTGGATTTTCTGCAGCGCATGCTGCAGGCCATACCGCAAGCGGTGGGCTAGTCCGGCTTCCTGCGCACACGTGCTGACCTTCACCGAAGCGCAGGTCACGGCGTGGATCACGCCACTGTTGTGGCCGTTTCTGCGGGCATTGGCGCTGTTCAGTGCGCTGCCGGTGCTGGGCACGCGCACCGTGCCGATGCGGGTGCGGATCGCGCTGGCGGCTTTCATCGCGTTGGCGATGCAGGCTTCGTTGCCGGCGCCACCGGTCATTGCTCTGGATTCACCGCCGGCCGTCCTGCTGGTGATTCAGCAGGCGGTGATCGGTCTTTCGCTCGGCTTCGCCGTACGCTTGGTGTTCGCCGCGATCGAATTCGCCGGCGAACTGATCGGCCTGCAAATGGGCCTGAACTTCGCCGGTTTCTTCGACCCGATGTCGGCTTCCACCGCCACTGCCACCAGCAAGTTCTTCGGCACGTTGGTGGCATGGATGTTCATCGTCATCAACGGCCACCTGCTGGTGATCGGGGCGCTGGCCGAGAGCTTCATGGCCTTCCCGGTCGGCCCCGAACCCTTCGCCTTCCTGCACCAGGTGCAGCCCTGGCGCTGGGGTGCCGAGATCTTCTCGACCGGCCTGTGGATTGCGCTGCCGCTGGTGGTAATGCTGCTGTTCGTCAACCTGGTGCTGGGCACCATCTCGCGCGTGGCGCCCCAGATCAACATCTTCGCGATCGGCTTCCCGATCACGCTGGGGCTCGGCCTGCTGGGGCTGCTTCTGACGCTGCCAGCGCTGCAGACGCCGTTCACGATGACGCTGGACCGGCTGCTGTCGAATTTTCGCTGAGGGGTGCGACCGCGCGTCGC
>JALYUN010000169.1 GCA_030853725.1 Pseudomonadota bacterium
CGATACCGGGATGGCCTGGAACGGACCGCTGGGGGTGCTGATCAACCGGGGCTCGGCCTCGGCATCGGAAATTTTCGCGGCAGCGATTCAAGACTACGGCCGCGGCCTGATCATCGGTGAGCCCAGCTTCGGCAAGGGCACAGTCCAGACCGTGGCCAGCCTGGACCAGATGGCCAAGAACGCCACGCCGACGTATGGCGAACTGAAGATGACGATTGCGCAGTTTTTCCGGGTGGACGGTGGAACGACCCAGCTGCGCGGCGTGACACCGGACGTCGGTTTCCCGCAGACCGGTGACGACGCCGATTTCGGAGAGTCCAGCTTCGGTAACGCGTTGCCGTGGACGCACATCAAGGCGGCCGACTACCAGCCGCTGGGCGACTTGAAGGCGCAGCTGCCCGTCCTGCTGGCGTGGCACGAAAGTCGCATTCAACGTGATCGGGACTTTCAGAGCCTGCTGGAAGACGTCGCAAGGGCGCAGGCCTTGCGCAAGAGCAACGTCATTTCACTGAACGAAGCGGTCCGGCGCCAAGAACGCGCCGCACAGGCGAAGCGCCTGACCGCCATGTTGGGAGCCGCCGGAGCGGGCGCAGCCCAGGCTGCGGCCAGCGCACTGGCGGACGATGGCTTGCAGTTCAACGAACGCAAGCTCGGCAAAGACCTTGCCGCACAAAAGACGAAGGACGCCGTCAAGGACACCATCCTCAACGAAGCCGTCAGCATCGTGTCCGACAGCGCGGCGCTGAAATCTGGCAACGCCCGAGTGGCGGCGGGCGACGCGTCGTCCGGTCCGGTGTTGGTCATGGCCCCTGCATCTGGCAGCTCCAAGTAAGGGTGGTGTCGCGGCACGGGCGCTTGGGCGCCTGAGCATGACACTGCCGGCTAAAATCTCTTTCCGAGCTGCCAATGCAACGATGCACCTCATTAGAAGGCGGCCGGGCACCCCTCCACAGCCACTGGATCAACACCATGCACCGCTGTGCTTTTCTTGCCACGCTGGCCGCCTCGATGGCGCTCGCCGCATTGCCCGCGGCAGCCCAGATCGTGCGCAACTTTCCGGCGGCGGCCTTGCGCGGTGAGGTGCAAATCGTGCAGCCCCCTGAGATTTTGCTGAACGGCCGCCCTGCCCGGCTCGCGCCCGGGTCGCGTATTCGTGGGCAGGACAACCTGCTGCAGATGTCGGGCGGGCTGGTGGGCCAACGATTCCTGGCGAACTACACGCTGGACGTGAATGGTCAGATCCTCGATGTCTGGATCTTGAACGCCGGTGAACAAGCCCGCCGCCCGTGGCCCACCACACCGGCTGAAGCCGCGCGCTGGCGCTTCGACGCCGCCAGCCAGAGTTGGAGCAAACCTTGAGCACTGAACCCAACCGCACGAAGAAGGTTTTCATCCGCAGCTTCGGCTGCCAGATGAACGACTACGACTCGGCCAAGCTCGCCGACGTGCTGCATGCGGCCGATGGCTACGAGACCACCACCGATGTCGAGCAGGCCGACCTGGTGCTGTTCAACACGTGTTCGGTGCGCGAGAAAGCGCAAGAGAAGGTGTTCTCGGATCTGGGCCGGGTCAAGCATCTGAAAGCGAAGGGCGTGCTGATCGGCGTGGGCGGCTGTGTCGCCAGCCAGGAAGGCGCTGCCATCATCGACCGCGCGCCCTATGTCGACCTGGTGTTCGGCCCGCAGACGCTGCACCGCGTACCGCAGATGATTGCGGCGCGCCAGGCTTCGCAGCAGCCGCAGGTCGACATCAGCTTCCCTGAGATCGAAAAGTTCGACCACCTGCCGCCAGCGCGGGTGGATGGCGCCAGTGCCTTCGTCTCCATCATGGAAGGCTGCTCGAAATACTGCAGCTACTGCGTGGTGCCATACACCCGCGGCGAAGAGGTCAGCCGGCCTTTCGACGACGTAATGACCGAGGTAGCGGGCTTGGCCGGGCAAGGCGTCAAAGAAGTCACGTTGCTGGGTCAGAACGTCAACGCCTACCGCGGCAGCATGGGCCGGGCCTCCAAAGGAACGGCCGAGATCGCCGACTTCGCGCTGCTGATCGAGGCCGTGGCCACGTTGCCGGGCATCGAGCGTATTCGCTACACCACCAGTCACCCGAAAGAGTTCACGCAGCGGCTGGTAGACGTCTACGCGCGTGTGCCGAAGTTGGTCAACCACCTGCACCTGCCGGTACAGCACGGCAGCGACCGCATCCTGTCGGCAATGAAGCGCGGCTACACCGCGATGGAATACAAAAGCACCATTCGCAAACTGCGCGCGGTACGGCCGGGCATCAGCCTGTCCACCGACTTCATCGTCGGTTTCCCCGGAGAAACCGAAGACGACTTCGAACGGACAATGAAGCTGATCGACGATGTCGGCTTCGACGCTTCGTTCAGCTTCGTCTACAGCAAACGCCCCGGCACGCCGGCTGCGGCCCTGGCCGACGCTACGCCGCAGTCCGAGAAACTGGCAAGGCTGCAACGCTTGCAAGCCGCTATTGAAGTCAACGTGCGGCGCATCAGCGCTTCGCGGGTCGGTACCGTGCAACGCATCCTGGTCGAAGGGCCGTCAAGGAAGAGTGCCGCCGAACTGATGGGCCGCACCGAATGCAACCGCATCGTCAACTTCGACGGCGGTCCGCAGTCCGCGCGGCTGGTGGGTCAGATGATCGACGTGCGCATCACCGAAGCGCTGCCGCATTCGCTGCGGGCCACCGTGCTGATTCACCAAACCACGCAAGAAGCCCCCATCAACGCCGGCCCGGACCGAATCCCCGCCACCACAGCGTAACGGCGCAGGCCAGCACCATGCCCGCATACGTTGCCATGCGGCCATCGTGGCCGAACAGCATCAACCCGCCTACCGCCACTCCGGCGCAGGCCAGTGCCGCCGGCCACACCAGGCGACCGAAGCCAAGCGTCTTCAGTTCCCGCCGCCACAACAGCTTGGCCAGCGCAGCGGCCAGCGCCGCCAACGCCAAACCCGGCAGCAGCAGGTTGAGCAGGTGATTGATTGCGGCCAATGGTCCCATCAGCGAGTTTGCAAGGTGGTTGTGCTCTTCGTGGGAAACCCGCCGCTGGTGCGGGCATCTGGCAGCGCCAAACCTAGAATTGTGCCGTGACCGTCTTCGCTCTCGGCCTGAACCACACCACCGCCCCACTGGACCTGCGCGGGCGCCTGGCTTTTGCGCCGGAACAGCTCACGCCCGCCCTGCTCGACTTTCGCCAGCGCCTGCAGGGTGGCCAGGCAGAAGCGGCGCTGGTGTCGACCTGCAACCGTACCGAGCTGTACGTGGCCGCAGCGTTCGCGTCGACCCGGGAGCTGGTCGAACCCGCGCTCGCCTGGCTGGCTGAACGCGGCGGCGTCGGCGGCAGCCAGCTTCGGTCTCACAGCTACGTAGTGGAAGACAGTGCCGCGGCGCGCCATGCCTTTCGTGTGGCAGCAGGGCTCGATTCGATGGTGCTCGGCGAGCCGCAGATCCTCGGTCAGATGAAGCAGGCGGTGCGCGTGGCCGAAGAGGCCGGCATGCTCGGCGCCACGCTGCATCAGTTGTTCCAGCGTTCGTTCTCTGTCGCCAAGGAAGTTCGCAGTTCGACCGAGATCGGCGCCCACTCGATCAGCATGGCCGCAGCCTCGGTGCGCTTGGCGGCGCAACTGTTCGAAGACCTCCGGCAAATCAAGCTGCTGTTCGTCGGCGCCGGAGAGATGGTCGAACTGGTGGCTACGCACTTCGCGGCGCGCCAGCCCAAGCAGATGGTGCTGGCCAACCGTACGCTGGAACGCGGCGAACGGCTGGCCGCACGTCTGGGCGGTGAAGCGATGCGTTTGTCGGACCTGCCGCAGCGCCTGCATGAGTTCGACGCGGTGATCTCGTGCACCTCCAGCAGCCTGCCCATCATCGGCTTGGGTGCAGTCGAACGGGCGCTGAAGGCACGGCGGCGGCGGCCGATCTTCATGGTCGACCTTGCGGTGCCGCGCGACATCGAACCCGAAGTCGCTGCCCTGCCCGACGTGTACCTTTACACCGTGGACGATCTGTCGGCCCTGGTGCAGACCGCCGGCCAGAAGCGGCAGGCCGCGGTCGAGCAGGCCGAAGCGATCATCGACACCGGCGTGCGCAACTTCGACCACTGGCTCGACCAGCGCGCCGCGGTGCCGCTGATTCAGGCATTGAACAAGCAGACGCAGGACTGGAGCACGCTGGAACTGGCTCGGGCCCACCGTTCACTGGCGCGCGGCGAATCGGCCGAACGGGTGCTCGAATCATTGGCGCGCGGCCTCACCCAGAAGATGCTGCACGGCGCAATGGCCGAGTTGAACGCCGCTGACGGCGACGACCGCAAACGGCTCGCGGACACGGTGTCGCGCTTGTTCCTGCGCCAGAACACGCGCCAGCCGGGCCCGTGAGGTTTTGGACCCGCTTGCAAGTGCGATCCGGCCAACATCGGCGTTCGGCGGCGAAGCCATGAAGCCTGCGCTGCGCGATCAGTTCGAACGCCTGGCTTTGCGCCTGGCCGAGCTCGACGCAACGCTGGCCGACCCGGCGATTGCGGCCGACCTTAATCGTTGGCGTGCGCTCTCGCGCGAACAGGCGCAGGCGCAGTCGATCGTCGAACGGTTTCGCCGCTATCAGCAGCGCGAAGCCGACCTGCAGGCCGCACGCGAGATGCAGTCCGACCCCGAGATGGCCGAACTGGCGCGTGACGAGATCGCCGCGGCCAGCAGCGACCTGGAACGGTTGACGAACGAATTGCAGACGGCCTTGATCCCGCTCGACCCGGACGATGAGCGCAACGCGTTCATCGAGATTCGCGCCGGCACCGGCGGCGACGAGTCGGCGCTGTTCGCCGGCGACCTGGCGCGCATGTACCAACGCTTCTTCGAACGGCAAGGCTGGCGCACCGAGGTCATGAGCCAAAGCGATGCCGAACTTGGCGGCTACAAGGAACTGGTGCTGCGCGTGGCGGGCGATCGCGTCTACGAACAACTGCGTTTCGAATCGGGCGGCCACCGCGTGCAGCGTGTGCCCAGCACCGAAAGCCAGGGGCGGATCCACACCAGTGCCTGCACGGTAGCGGTGATGCCCGAACCCGACGAAGCCGAAGAAGTGCAGCTCAACCCAGCGGACCTGCGCATCGACACCTTTCGTGCCAGCGGCGCCGGCGGCCAGCACATCAACAAGACCGACAGCGCGATCCGCATCACCCATTTGCCTTCCGGACTGGTGGCCGAATGCCAGGACGACCGTTCACAGCACCGCAACAAGGCCAAGGCGATGGTCGTGCTGGCGGCGCGGCTGCGCGACCGTGAGCAGACCGAACGCGCCGCCAAGGAAGCCGCCACCCGCAAGAGCCTGATCGGCAGCGGCGACCGGAGCGACCGCATCCGCACGTACAACTTTCCGCAGGGCCGGCTGACCGATCACCGCATCAACCTGACGCTGTACAAGCTGGACAAGGTCATGGACGGCGACCTGAATGACGTGGTGTCGGCTCTGCAAGCCGCACGCGCGGCCGAGCAACTGGCGCAACTGGAAGCCGGCGCGGGGTGAAGGCGGGGTGAGCGCGGCAGGTCCGGGCGATGGATCGCGGCTGCGCTGCGTGGCCGACGTGTTGCAGGCAGCGCGCAGCGCCGGGGTGGCTAGGCTCGACGCGCAGTTGCTGCTGGCGCATCACCTGGATCGACCCCGCGCCTGGCTGCTGGCCCACGACAACGAAGCGATCGACGCGGTCACCGCCCAGGCACTCGTCAACGACCTGAACCGCCGCGTGGCAGGTGAACCGCTGGCCTATGTGATCGGCCAGCAGGTCTTTTGCGGCCTGGTGCTCGAAGTCGGCCCCGACGTACTGATTCCCCGGCCGGAAACCGAGGGGCTGGTGGAATGGGCGCTGGAGCGGCTGGCCGACCGCCAACCGAACGAAGCTACCGCGGCGGTCGACCTGGGCACCGGCAGCGGCGCCATCGCCTTGGCGGTCAAGCAGGTCAGACCGGATGTGGCCGTCTGCGCCACCGACCGCAGTCACGTTGCGCTGGCAGTTGCCCGGCGCAACGCGGTGCGGCTCAAAATCGACATCGAATGGGTCCAGGGTGATTGGTGGTCCTGCCTGGCGGGACGCCGTTTTGCTGTGGCGCTGGCCAACCCACCGTACGTTGCCGTTGCGGACCCGCACCTGGCGTCTCTGCAGCATGAGCCGCAAAGCGCCCTGACCCCGGGTGGCGATGGCTTGGGCGCGCTGCGCAGCATCGTTCTCGGCGCGTCCAACCACTTGCTGCCAGGCGGCTGGTTGTTGCTGGAGCACGGGCACGATCAACCCGACGCCGTGCGCTCGTTGCTGCAGCAGCAGGGATTCGCGAACGTGCGGACCCGCAGCGACCTCGCCGGGCTCGCTCGCTGCAGCGGCGGGCAGTGGGTAGGCCCAGGCGCAGAGCAACGCCGGGCCGTTGCGCCGTGACGTTTCGCGACGTAGTGCCGGCAAGTGGCACCGAAGGTTGTGCCGGCACCCCCTTGAAGGGTGGTGGCAGGCCGCAAAACGCCCCACGAATCCCCGGGCGCAGGCATGATGCTGGTCATCGGTTGCTCCAGGGGTTCGTGATGAAGCTGCGCCGCACAGGGCATTCGATCGGTTGGCTGTTGCTGGCGGCATCCGGCACGGGCTTTGCGGCAGACGGGCTGCAAGCGCCATCCGCCGACGCGGTCTGGCCGCGGTTTCAGTCCCGCATCTCCTTGCCTTCGGCAGGCGCCGCGTGGTTGCAGGCCGGCTCGCTGCTCGGTTCGGCCAACGCGCACGCCACATCGGCCAGCGGGTCGGTCCTGGGCGACTATTACTTCGCCACCCACGGCCTTTCGCACTTTCGCGCCAGCGGCGGTCTCTTGCTCGGCGCGGCTTCTGGCGGCTCGCTCGCGGCGCCGGTTGCAGGTTCAGGCCTCGCCTTGCGCAGTCCCTTCACGACCAACGAGGCCGCTGCTGGCAGCGACCTTGCGGTAGCGGCACCCTATCTGGGCCTCGGTTATTCAGGTCAGTTGTGGCGCAGCGGCATTTCGCTCAGCGCCGATGTCGGCATGGTGGCCGAACGCGCCGTGATCTCGGGCAGTGGCGCCAGTGCCTTGTTCGGCAATCAGGCGCTCGACGGAGCGGTTCGGGAATTGCGCCTTTCGCCGTTGTTCCAGGTCGGCGTCAGGTACAGCTTCTAGAGTCGTTCGACGCACCCGCTGCGGGCAACGTCCAGCCCGGCGGGCGTCTTGAAGCGTGAAACCTCCGCGGCCAAGTTGTAGGCCTGATCCTTCATGGCCGCGGCGGCGGCCGCCGTCTGCTCCACCAGCGCGGCGTTCTGTTGCGTCATGCGGTCCAGTTTCTGCACCGCTTCACCGATCTGGCCGACTCCCAGGCTCTGCTCGCGGGCGCCGGTGGCGACTTCTCCCAGCAGGTGGTCCACGCGCTGTGACGAAGAAACGATTTCCTCGATCGTCGTTCCGGCGCCGCGCACGACGGTCGTGCCGAGTTGTACCTGCTCGACGCTGCGGGCGATCAGCAGCTTGATCTCGCGCGCGGCCAGCGCGCTGCGCTGCGCCAGCATCCGCACTTCGCTCGCGACCACGGCGAAACCGCGGCCCTGCTCACCGGCGCGCGCTGCTTCCACGGCCGCGTTCAATGCCAGGATGTTGGTCTGAAAGGCGATGCTGTCGATGGTGCCGACGATCTCGCCGATCTGGGCCGACGAGGTGCGAATGTCCTCCATCGTCTGCGCCACCTCACGCATCACGCGCCCGCCGTCGGTCGCGGTCTGGGCGTTGTGGCGCGCCACGCGTGAGGCTTCTTGCGTGTGTGCGGCGGTGCTCCTGGCGGTCGACGCAATCTGCTCCATCGAGGCCGCCGACTGCTCCAGGCTGGCCGCGGCCTGTTCGGTGCGAGCGGAAAGATCCATCGCACCCGATGCGATCTCGCCACTGGACTGGACGATCTCGTCGCTGGACCGGCGCACCTTCAGAACCATGCCGCGCAAGGAGTCCTGCATCAGTTTCAGCTCCAGCATCAGCTGCGCGGCTTCGTCGCCGCCCCAGGGGAACGGTGAGGTCGTCAGGTCGCCTTCAGTCATGGCGCGCAGGTGGCGCCGCGTCTCACGCAGCCCGCCGTCCATCACGCGGTAGAACGACAGGAACAAATAGGCGGCGACGGCCAGCGACACAGCCGCAATCGCGATCGCTACTTCGGCCTTGCGCACTGCCAGGTCGCGGATGTCGCCGGTGTAAACCCCAGAGCCGACGATCCAGCCCCAGGGCTCGAAGCCGATCACGTACGAAATCTTGTCCACCGGGCGGTCTCTCCCGGGTTTCGACCACTGGTAGCCCACGAAGCCTTTGCCGTGCTGCCGAACCTCAGCCACGATCGCCTTGAACAGTGCGAGTCCGTTGGGGTCCTTCAGATCGCCGACATCCTTGCCTTCCAACTCGGGCTTGAACGGGTGCATCAACATGCGCGGCTGCAGATCGTTGACCCAGAAGTACTCGCGCTGGTCGTAGCGCAGGCCGGACAGTGCCTTCAGCGCCATCTGCTGCGCCTGCTCCCGCGGCAGCTGGCCGCTGACCTCTTGGGCCTGCGCCCACACCAGCAAGCCGTGGGCGACTTCGACGTGCTGCCGGGTCGCGTCCAGGCGCGCCTGCAGCGCCTGGTCGTAATCGGTCACCTGCTGCCACGCCAGCATGCCCAGCAAGGGCACCGTGAACGCCAGCGAGATGATCAGCGCCTTGGCCGAGAATCGAAGTTGGCGAAACAAGCGCACGCCCGGGGCCCACACCCCATGGTGCGAGAAGAAGCCACTGCTCTTGCGCTGCTTCGAGTCTGCTTCAGCAACTGTTAGTGGAGGCAATGAGAAGGCGGTTGACATGATCGACGTGCGCTTTCAGTGGGGACGATGCAAGCCGCTGGCAAGGCACGAGCGGGCTGGGGCGGATGCCGGCCCGGCGGCCCGGCCAGCGCCGGTTCCGAGGAGTATCGGCAGCACCCAGGGTCTGCTTGAACGAAGAGGAAGCCTCACCGCCACGCTGCACAGAGCGATTGCTCCATACTTCAAGCCATTCCACTTCTACAGGATCGGTCTCATGAGTGACGTCCAGCAACGCATCGACCAACTGGTCAAGGGCGACCGTGTCGTGCTGTTCATGAAGGGTACGGCGCAGTTTCCGATGTGCGGTTTTTCGGGCCGCGCGATTCAGTTGCTCAAGGCCAGCGGGGCCGACGATCTGAAGACGGTCAACGTGCTGGAAGACGCCGAAGTGCGCCAGGGCATCAAGGACTACGCGCAGTGGCCAACCATTCCGCAGCTTTACGTCGGCGGTGAATTCGTCGGCGGTTCGGACATCATGATGGAGATGTACGAATCAGGCGAACTGCAGCAACTGCTGGCAAAGAGCTGAAGTGAGCGCGCGGCGCCGCCTGGTCGTCGGTATCACCGGCGCGACCGGGGCGCTATATGGCACCGGGCTGTTGCGCCGCGCCCGGCAACTGGGGCTCGAAACCCACCTGGTAGCCACACCCGCCGGCGTGCTCAATGTCCATCACGAAACCGGGCTCGACCGCAAGGCGCTCGAAGCGCTCGCCGACACGGCCCATGCGCCCGGCGATGTCGGGGCTTGTCTGGCCAGCGGCAGCTTCGAAACCGCGGCGATGGTGGTCGCACCGTGTTCGATGAAGAGCCTGGCCGCGATCGCGCATGGCTACTCTGACAACCTGCTGACCCGCGCCGCCGACGTGACCCTGAAAGAACGTCGCAAGCTGATGTTGATGGTGCGCGAGACGCCCTTGAACCTGGCCCACCTGCGCAACATGGTGGCGGTGACGGAGATGGGCGGCATCATCTTTCCGCCACTGCCAGCGTTCTATCACCGCCCCGCCAGCATCGATGAGATGGTGGCCGAAGGCGTCGAGCGCGTGCTGGCCTTGCTGGGCTTTGCCGAAGCGGCGCCGAAGCCCTGGAACGGTTTGTAGCGCAGCCCGTGCTCAGGTGGGCTTGATGTCCCAGGCGCGGCGAGCGCCGAACACCAGATTCGGATATTCGGGACGGCCCCGGCTGCCGTTGTAGCGGCCGAGTGCCATGCTCAAATCGCCGCGCTCGCGGTCCAGGTAGTGACGCAGGATGACGCAGCCGAAGCGCAGGTTTGTCTGCAGGTGGAACAGGCGGTGCGCGTCGCCGCTGCCAATCAAGCGGGCCCAGAACGGCATGACCTGCATGTAGCCGCGCGCACCGACGCTGCTGATGGCGTACTTGCGAAAGCCGCTCTCGACCTGGATCAAGGCAATCACCAGCGCGGTTTCCAGGCCGGCACGGTGGCTCTCATACCAGACCGTCTGCAGAAATTCGACCCGCGTGTGGTGCTCGGCCTGTCGCTTCTTCAGCCGGTCACTGGCAGCACCAAGCCAACGCAGGTAGGCGAGGCGGGCATCCAGCGTGACGAAGCCCGGGCTGGGCGGCGCTTCATCGGCCACGGCCGAAGCCATCGCGCTTCGAACCGAATCGGCCAGCGGTTCTTCGACCTGACCGCCGGCTCGGGCCCGTGGCAGCCACAACGCCAGTGGCGCCGCCACCAAGCGCCGGCGCCGCACCCCGGTCGGACCCCACCCGGTCATGCCGACAGGCGGTCCTTCAGCGCAGGCAACACCTGGTCCAGCGGCAGCACCGTGGCGGCGGTTTCCCGCCGCCCCTGAAGTTCGACCGTGCCGGCCTTCAAACCCCGCTCGGAGATCACGACCCGCTGCGGCACGCCGATCAATTCCCAGTCAGCGAACATGGCGCCGGGGCGCTCGCCGCGATCGTCCAACACCACGTCGACGCCGCTTTGCTTGAGCTGCTCATGCAACTGTTCCGCCGCCGCTTTGACATCGGCATTGCGGTCATAGCCGATCGGACACAACACCACGCTGAATGGCGCCATCGCGGTCGGCCAGATGATCCCGCGCTCGTCGTAGTTCTGCTCGATCGCGGCGCCCAACAGGCGCGTGACGCCAATGCCATAGCAGCCCATCACCATCAACTGCGGCTTGCCGGCTTCGTCCAGATAGGTCGCTTTCAAGGGCTCGCTGTACTTGGTGCCGAGCAGGAAGACATGGCCGACCTCGATGCCGCGCTGAATCGCCAACACACCCTTGCCATCGGGCGAAGGGTCGCCTGCGACGACGTTTCGAATGTCGGCCACCAAGTCGGGCTCGGGCAGGTCGCGCCCCCAATTGACGCCGCTGTAGTGCGCGTCGGCATGGTTGGCGCCACAGACGAAGTCGGACATCGCCGCCACCGTGCGGTCGGCGACCACCTTGACCGCCTGGCGCATGCCGATCGGCCCCAGGTAGCCGGGCTTGCAACCGAAGTGGCTGTCGATCTCGGCTGCGGTCGCGAAGCGGAAGCCGGTGTCGAGACCGGGAATCTTGCTGGCCTTGATCTCGTTGAGTTCGTGGTCGCCGCGCACCAGCAGCAGCCAAACGGTGCTGCCGATGATGTCGCCTTGGTCGCTCTTGTGTTCGGTGGCCAGCACCAGCGACTTCACAGTGCGTGCCAGCGGCAGCCCGAGCAGTTCAGCCACGGCCGCGCAGGTGCTCTTGCCCGGCGTGGAGGTGTCTACCAGCGGCTGCGAAGGCGCGGCGCGCCCGGCACTGGGCGCCACTGCTTCGGCCAACTCGATATTGGCGGCGTAGTCGCTGTCGGGGCAGTAGATGATGGCATCCTCGCCGATGTCGGCGATGACCTGGAATTCCTGCGACGTGTCACCGCCGATGGCGCCGCTATCAGCCGCTACGGCGCGGTAGCGCAGGCCCATGCGGTCGAAGATGGCAATGTAGGCGGCCTGCATGGCGTGGTAGCTGCGCTTGCCGGATTCCAAGTCGCGATCGAAGGAATAGGCGTCCTTCATGGTGAACTCACGCCCACGCATGACGCCAAAGCGCGGTCGGCGCTCGTCTCGAAATTTGGTCTGAATGTGATAGAAATTCCGCGGCAGTTGCTTGTAGCTGCGCAGTTCCTGGCGCGCGATGTCGGTGATGACTTCTTCGCTGGTGGGCTGAATCACGAAGTCGCGGTCGTGGCGGTCTTTCACCCGCAGCAACTCGGGCCCGTAAGCCTGAAAGCGCCCCGACTCCTGCCAGAGTTCAGCCGGTTGCACCACGGGCATCAGCAGTTCGATTGCGCCGGCGTGGTCCATCTCCTGCCGGATGATCGCCTCGACCTTGCGGATCACGCGCAGCCCGAGCGGCATGTAGGTGTAGATGCCTGCCGACAAGCGCTTGATCAGCCCCGCGCGCAGCATCAACCGGTGGCTGGCGACTTCGGCATCGGACGGTGCTTCCTTGAGGGTGGAGATGAAGGTGGCTGAAGCTTTCATGACGTCGATGAAGAGCCGGCGGCTGCGCCTCAGCGCGTCGCCATGCGGGTTATCCAGGAACTGCTACCAGTGTCGTTCGCACCACCCGGGTGCAATAATGAAAACAGTCCAAAAAATCGGGGTTTGATTATGCTGGACCGTGAAGGCTTCAGGCCCAACGTCGGCATCATCCTGCTGAACACTCGCAATCAGGTCTTCTGGGGCAAACGGCTGCGGACCCACTCGTGGCAGTTCCCGCAAGGCGGCATCAAGTACGGCGAATCGCCCGAGCAGGCGATGTATCGGGAACTGCAGGAAGAAGTCGGTCTTCTACCGGATCATGTCCAGATCCTGGCGCGCACGCGTGACTGGCTGCGCTACGAAGTGCCAGACCACTTCATTCGGCGCGAGGCGCGCGGCCACTACCGCGGGCAGAAACAGATCTGGTTCCTGCTGCGACTGACCGGCCGCGACAGCGACATGAACCTGCGCGCCACCGACCACCCGGAGTTCGACGCCTGGCGCTGGAACGAGTACTGGGTGCCCCTGGAAGTGGTGATCGAATTCAAGCGCAACGTCTATGAGATGGCGCTGACGGAACTGGCGCGCTATATGCCCAGGCCGCCACACCAGAACCGCTACTTGCGCGGTGGCTTGCGCAGCCAGCACCTGGATAGCCGATCGCAAGGTATCGAGCCGAACCACACGGCCGCCGATTGACTGCGCTGCCAGACCTGAAGCGCCAGCCCCGAGCCGTTACATCAATACCAAATTGGTACGGTGAATGAGTTCAGGCTCGTTGGCATAGCCCAGCAGCACGCTGATCTGCGCCGAGGGCTTGCGTGCGATCCGGCGCGCCTCAGCAGCCGAGTAGTTGGCAAGTCCCCGCGCCACCTCGGCACCGGCCGCTGATCGCACCGCAATCACGTCGCCGCGCGCGAACTCGCCGCGAACTTCCTGCACGCCGATCGGCAACAAGCTCTTGCCGCCGTCGCGCAACTTGCTGACTGCGCCTTCGTCCACCACCACCGCGCCGCGAAGTTGCAAATGGTCGACCATCCACTGCTTGCGGGCCTGCAGTTTGGGTGTGCTGGCCGCCAGCGTGGTGCCGATGCGCTCGCCTGCGGCCAGCCGCAACAGCACATCGGGCTCACGGCCCCAGGCGATCACGGTGCTGCTGCCACTGCCGGCCGCGCGGCGCGCCGCCAGCACCTTGGTCAGCATGCCACCGCGGCCGAGCGCCGACCCGGCGCCGCCTGCCATCTGCTCCAACGCGCTGTCGCCAGCGGTGGCTTCGTCGATCAGACGCGCCTGCGGGTCCTTGCGCGGGTCGGCAGAGTACAGCCCATGCTGGTCGGTCAGGATGATGTAGGCGTCGGCGTCGACCAGGTTCGCCACCAGCGCGCCCAGCGTGTCGTTGTCGCCAAAGCGAATTTCTTCGGTGACCACGCAGTCGTTTTCGTTGATCACCGGCACCACCTTCAACGCCAGCAGGGTCAACAGTGTCGATCGGGCGTTCAGGTAGCGCTCGCGGTCGGACAGATCGGCGTGGGTCAACAGCACCTGCGCGCTGGCCAGGCCGTGCTCGGACAAGCGAGATTCGTACATCTGCGCCAAGCCCATCTGGCCGACCGCGGCGGCAGCCTGCAACTCGTGCAACGCACGCGGGCGCTGGGGCCAGCCCAGTCGCTTCATGCCTTCGGCAATGGCGCCACTGGAAACCATCATCACTTCGCGCCCCTGGTGCGCCAGTACGGCGAGCTGGCGCGACCAATTGCCGATCGCCTCGGCATCGACGCCCCGGCCGTCGTTGGTGACGAGGCTGGAACCGACCTTGACGACGATCCGCCGCGCAGCCTTGACGACGCCGGTCATCGCGCGTCGGCTGCACCAGCGGCAGGGACGGAGGCGGCCGCGCCATCGAAGCGCGGGTCGGGCACCGGTTCGACCCGCTGGTGCTCCGCCACGTGCTCGTAGATGCGTTCGACCAGCACCTGCAATCCGTCGCGCGCCAAAGCCGAGATCGAGAACACCGGCCCCTTCCAGCGCAGCCGCCGCACATAGTCCTTGACGCGTTGTTCGCGCTCTTCCAGGGGCACCATGTCGAGCTTGTTGAAGACCAGCCAGCGCGGCTTGGCATGCAGGGCCGGGTCGTACTTTTTCAACTCGGCGACGATCGCACGGGCTTGCGCGACCGGGTCGGTACCGTCTTCGAACGGCGCTGCGTCGACGATATGCAACAGCAGCCGTGTGCGCTGCAGATGGCGCAGAAACTGGTGACCGAGGCCGGCGCCTTCAGAGGCGCCTTCGATCAAGCCCGGAATATCTGCCACCACGAAACTGCGCTCCGGCCCCGCCCGCACCACGCCCAGATTCGGGTGCAGCGTGGTGAACGGGTAGTCGGCGATCTTGGGCCGGGCGTTCGAGATCGCTGCGATCAGTGTCGACTTGCCGGCGTTGGGCATGCCCAGCAGTCCCACGTCGGCCAGCACCCGAAGTTCGAGTTGCAGCTTCTTCGCCTCACCAGGCCAGCCGGGGGTCTTCTGTCGCGGCGATCGATTGGTGCTGGTCTTGAAGTGCAGGTTGCCGAATCCGCCATCGCCCCCCTTGACGATCAACTCGCGCTGCCCGTGCTCCAGCAACTCGATCAACTGCTCGCCGCTGTCGGCGTCGGAGATGATCGTCCCGACCGGCATGCGCAGTTCGATTTCGGCTGCCGCTGCGCCGAACTGGTCGGAACCGCGGCCGGCTTCGCCGTTGCGCGCGATGTGCTTGCGCGCGTAGCGATAGTCGATCAGGGTGTTGATATTGCGGTCTGCGATGGCGAAGACGCTGCCGCCTTTTCCGCCATTGCCACCGTTCGGTCCACCGAAGGGAATGAACTTCTCACGCCGGAAGCTCATGCAGCCGGCGCCACCATCGCCTGCGGCGACGTCGATCAGGGCTTCGTCTATGAATTTCATGGTCGCGATGGTACGGGCTGCCGCTCCGTGCTTGATATCGGGGCCTCGTCAAGCAAGCGAACGATCTGGCCGCGCGCCAGACGAAAAAAAGCCCCGAGGTTTAAGTCGGGGTTGTGGCAGCAGACCACGGTCACGGCTCAGAGCCGGACCTGATCGCTAGATGGATTAGCGCGCAGCGCGGCGGCGACTCAGGCCCAGACCAACCAGCGCCAGACCCACCAGGGCCAGGGCAGACGGTTCCGGCACGGCGCCGAACACCACGTCGACCGAGCCGTTGATCACTTGCGTGCCAGTAGGGCTGAAGTTGTTCAACTGGCCGCTATTGAAGGCCATCGTGTAGAACGGCACCGGGCTGGTGAAGAACTTCTTGCCATCGGCGTTCAGCAGAATGTTGCTGGTCTGACCGAAGCTTCCGCAGTTGATACCGCCGACGCAGGTCGAGAGACTCGGGTCCAGGGTGCCAGAACCGGAGACCGCAGCACCTGAGGCAAGCAGCGAGAGGTCCGTGCCAGCGTTGTTACGAGCAAACAGCGAGGTCGTATCCACAATGCCGCCGCCTGTAGTCGAATTCACGAAACTGGTGTTAGCGCCGGCGTCGTAGTAAAAGTCCAGTGTGCCACCCGAGCCAGTGGTGAACGTTGTGGAGCCATTTCCGGACTGCGAGTACGTGCCGCTTCCAGTTACCAGCGCATACAAGTTGTAATCAACTCCCACGCGGGTCTGGCCTGCCGTGAGTGCAGTCGAACCGTCGTCGGCGAAGAACTGACCCGCCGTGTAGCGCAGCCCAAAATTGAAGGTACCGACACCAACACCGGTGGGCGTGAAAGTGATGACCTCCACGTACCCGCCGACAATTTTGTCAGCGGTGAACGTGTTGACGGTGCCAGCGTTCATGTCCGGATCGACCGTGAAGTCGGCGAACGCCGCAGAAGCGGTGCCGGCTGAGAGCGCCAGCGTTGCCGCAACAGCCAAGGATGAAAGAGTGTGTTTGATGGCCATGATGCTGAGCTTCCTATCGGGGTGGAGGGAATCGCTTTCGCGGATGCCGGTGTTGAATGCAAGCGCTGTGCCAGCTTTAACTTTCCTAATAGAATCAAGTACTTGGGAGTTTTCCGCCGCTGCGGCTGGGGGTCGTTGTAAAGTGCGTCGACACCACTGCGCAGCGCTTGACGGACTGCCGTCAAGCAAACGGTGGGCGCCGCACTCGCCCTCAAGCCGCGCTTCCGGCGGTCGACAAAGAATGTTGCCACTCACACCACGCCTAGGGATCTGATCATGACCGCTCCTGACAGCCCGAACGCTCGCAAGTCCCGCGAAGAGATCGCCCAGGCCTACAAGTCCGAGCCTTGGTGGTACGACGTACGCGGCTTTTTCATTCTGACCTTCGCCTACAACAGCAGCCTGCCAGCGCAGATGCGGCTGTTCGGGCCGAACTTCGGCCCGAAGCATCTGGAAGTGGCCTGTGGCACCGGCACGTTGCTTGAACTGTTCCTGCGCTGGCGGCGCTGGAAGAAACTGCCTGAGGTCGATATCGTCGGCGTCGACTATGCCGAACCGATGCTGGCTGGCGCCCGCCACCGCTTCAAGGGCCAAGCGGGCCTGAAGTTCCTGCATGCCGACGTGGCGGAGATGCCTTTCGAAAGCGCGTCTTTCGACACCGCCAATGTCGCCAACGCCGTGCACTGCTTCCCCGATGTAGATGGCGGCTTTCGTGACGTGCTGCGGGTTCTGAAGCCCGGCGGCATGATGGCCGCGAACGTGTTGTTGTTCCCTCGTGGCTCGGGTGCGTTGAAGGCCGTCGCCGAGCGCATCAACGCCTGGGGCATTCGCAAGGGCATCCTGTACACGCCGTACGAGCGAGCCGATGTGCGCCAGCGGGTGCTTGCAGCCGGCTTCGAGATCGTCCGTGACGATGTTTCGGGCAATTGCTACAACGTGCTGGCCCGCAGGCCCCTCGCCTGAGCGCGGCCTGAGGATCGCCTTGACCTTCAATTACGACGCGGCGTTTTCCCGCAACCTGGGTTGGGTCACCGCAGTTGAGCAGTCTCGTTTGCGCTCGGCCCGGGTCGCGGTGGCGGGTCTGGGCGGCGTGGGCGGTGCGCACGTGCTGACTCTGGCGCGGCTGGGCATCGGCGCGCTGCACGTGGCCGATTTCGACCAGTTCGAGGTCCACAATTTCAATCGCCAGGCCGGTGCGGTCGTATCGACACTCGGACAGGACAAATGCGAAGTCGTCGCCCGCATGGCACTCGACGTCAACCCCGAGGCCGATGTGCGGCGCTTCCGCCAGGGCGTACTGGCTTCCAATATCGACGAGTTCCTGCGCGATGTCGATGTCTATGTCGATGGTCTGGACTTCTTCGCGGTGGAAGCACGGCGCATGGTGTTTGCCGCGTGCCGCGCGCGCGGCATTCCCGCCGTGACGGCTGCGCCGCTCGGCCTCGGTGTTTCATTGCTGTACTTCGAGCCTTCCGGAATGAGCTTCGAAGACTATTTCAGGCTGGAAGGCTGTGATGTCCAGGAGCAGTACGCACGCTTCATTGCGGGCCTATCTCCGGCGATGCTGCAGCGCAATTACCTGGTCGCACCAGAGGCGGTCAACTTCGGGGAACGGCGGGGGCCTTCCACGGTCATGGCCTGCGATCTGTGTGCCGGCGTGACGGGCACGGCGGTGCTCAAGCTGCTGCTCAGGCGGGGGCCGTTGAAGCCGGCCCCTTGGGCGATGCAGTTCGACGCGTTTGCGCAAAAGCTTTCTTTCACGTGGCGCCCTTTCGGCAACGCGCATCCGATGCAGCGGTTACTGCTGCGCTTCATCCGACCGAAGCTGCAGGGATAACGCACGAAAGTAGCACCGGCTGCACGCAGGCTCGTTCTCGAAAAATGCCGCGCCGCTGCGAAATTTTCTCATTCCTTTTGGGACCCTGGCACGGCCGCCGTTGAAGGCACTCTCAAGTGCGCCCGCGATTGGGCCGAAGAACGGTCAGGCACTCCAGCAAGGGGCTGTCGAGTAACCGGAGAGCCCGTCATGAAGAGATCACCACTCGCGAGCCTGCAGCGCAACGGCAAGCGGTTGGGAAGGGCCTGCCTCGCCGCGCTTCCACGGGCCCTGCGGTCGAGGATTTATAGGCGAGCGATCAACCTGAACCCGCCGCGGCGGGCACGGCTCGAACTGAAGATCGCGCAGACACAGGAAGAACTCGAGGCCTGCTTCGCCCTGCTGCACGACGCCTACGTCGCCAGCGGCTTGATGCAGCCGCATCCGTCGGGGTTGAGGGTCACGCCGTACCACGCGTTGCCAACGACCACGACGCTGTGCGCGAAGGTGGGCGGGCTCGTGGTCGGCACCTTGTCGATCGTGCGCGACGGCGTCTTCGGTTTTCCGATGCAGGCGGCTTTCGACGTCTCTTCTGTGCGCGCCAAAGAGGGGCGCATTGCCGAGATCTCGGCGCTCGCGATTCATCCGCGATTCAGGAAAACCGGCGGCACGATCTTGTTTCCGTTGATGAAGTTCATGTATGAGTACTGCACCCGCTACTTCGACACCCGGCACCTGCTGATCGCGGTGCACCCCTCGCACATCGAGATGTACGAGTCTCTACTTTTCTTTCAGCGGCTTGCGGCACAACCCGTGGACTGCTACGACTTCGTCAACGGCGCGCCGGCGATCGGCGCCACGCTGGATTTGCATGAAGCGCCGCGCATCTTCGAACGCGCATATGGCGGACTCAGTGGCGCGCGGAACCTGCACCACTATTTTGTTCACACCAACTTGCCAGAGATTCAGCTCCCGAGTCGCCCCTGGCATGTAAGCAACGACCCGGTCCTGACGCCTGCACTCATGGAGCACTTCTTCATGCGGCGTACAACAACCTTCGACGCTCTCGACGAGCGCCGTTGTCTGCTGTTGCACTCACTCTATAGCGGGCCGGAATGGCAGCGGTGTCTTCCGCGCACGGGGCAAGGCCGCAGCGCGCTTGCCCAGCTTCGACAATCGCCGCGTATTTCGTTGCATTGTCCGGCCACCGTCACGCCCGTGGGTAAGCACGTTGTACCGGCCGCGACTGCAACGATCGTGGAGATGTCGAGCGGCGGCTTTCAGGCTCGCCTGGACCGACCGGTCGCAGTCGGGACCCGCTGCGATGTGTTGGCCAGGCTGGGCCCTGAGCGGCAGTCCCTGGTTCAAGCGCGCGTTGTCAGAGCGATCGGCGACCCCGGCGCCAACCTATTTGGTTTTCGACTCGAAGCGGCCGACAGCGTCTGGCAGCGCTGCATCGCCTGGCTCGAAGATCTGGATGGCGCCAGAGCCGATCCCGATTTCACTGAAGCTGAGGCCGGCGCGCAGCGCGGCGCCGTTGGGCCCCGCGCTCAGCCAGCTTCGAAATCTCGAAGCGCAGAGATGCCGATCGAACAGCTCGGCTAACCGAGAACCGCTTCCAATCAGTGCTCGCCGCCAGCAGCCATCTGTGCCTTCGGCAGACGGAAACCAAACGGCGTGACATCGTCACCACTCGGCCCACGACGGGTCAGGCGGTCGATGATGGCGTCTTCTTCCTGGCGGGTGAAAGCCAGTGAATAGAGCGAGCGTTCGCCACCGACGCAGTGAGGGCTACCGGCAATGTCGTCGATCTTGCCGCGCACGTCGCGGAAGGCCATCGACAACAGGACGGCAGGCGCATTGACCTGGGTGTTGGCGCGCACGTCGCCGATCACCCGGGCGCCCAGCATTCGCATGTAGTAGCGCACATGGCGCGGGTTGACTTCCATCAGCAAGGTGTCGACCTTGCCCAGGCGATCGGCCGCGAGATAGGCCACGTGAAAGAGTGCAGCCAGCACATGCTTTCCCCCGAACGAGGCGTCGACAGCGAGTTTTGTGAATTCGCACAGACGCGCGCCTTGATCGCGTAGAAGCTGCACTTCTGCCTCGAAAGCGCGGTCGCAATTGAGGCCGGAAGACCCGTCGAGGCCGACGGTCAAGGTACCGATGATCTGACCGTCCTGCGTGGCTGTCAGCGGGAAGTGGCTCACACTGTCCGCATGGGGCATGCTGACTTCTTCGTATCCGCGCCAGCTGTAACGCTGGTTCAACAGCGCATGTGCTGAACAACGGCTGGCATGCGTACCAGCCGCATTGATGCTGATACTTCGCCGGGCGTGGTTATCGGTGAGCGGGAGTACAGCCGGAAGCATCGGAAAGCTCGGCGCGGTCGGAAGCACGAAGTCAGCAAGTCGCATGTAGGAGGTTTCCGATAAGGCCCCAGGAAGACGTTGCAGTGTGCCTTCTTCACGCTCCTTCACGTGTTACAAAACCTATGCCTTTGAACCAAAAACCCTCATTCGAGCGGTCTGACCCCCTACTAAGCGCAACAGAATGTGTCTTGCAACGTGAATTGCGTCACGATGTGCTGCCAGATCGGCGTCAAGCGGGGGTCTGACAGCAGCGATAGCGCTGCCTGGTGCGCTTCAGGAAAGATCCCGCAGCAGCGTGGCGACCTCGGCCTGGTCCTTGAAAGCACTGCCGAGTTGGGCCAGCGCCTGGAGCTCCTGCTTCGCCGCAGTGCGGTCACCGCTTTCCAGCAGCAGCTTGGCCAGGCTCAAGCGCTGCGCCGGCGCGTTGTCGGAATTTGCAACCGCCCGTCGCTGCCACTGGAGCGCATCGGGCAGGCGTCCTTCTGCCTTCAACGCTGCGGCCAGGGTCTGCATGATTGCCGGCCGGCCTGGCGCCTGCTCGTTGGCTGCGGTGGCCAACGCAAGGGCCCCCCGCTTGCCCTGCTCGATCATCAGCCAGGCCACGTTGTTGAGAATGGTGGCGTCATTCGGCGCCACCGCCAGCGCGGCGCGATAACGTACTTCTGCGGTGGGGTAGTCGCGCGCAGCCAGACTCGTCGCACCCAGGTGCGCGAGGAAAGCAAGGTCGCGCGGGTGTTCTTTCAGCCACGACGCAGCGAACTGTGCCGCCTCCGGCTGCCGCTTCGCCGAAGTCAGCATCGCCTCCAGCCGGATCGCCTGCGCCGTGGATTTGCTGCGGGCAAGACTGGCTTTCATGGCTTCGATCGCTGGCGCCATCGAGCGGTTGGCCAGATGGATCTCGGCTTCAAGCAGGTACCCCAGAC
>JALYUN010000173.1 GCA_030853725.1 Pseudomonadota bacterium
GTAATGAACACCCTCGGGCAGCCAGAGCGCAGCGATGGCTTTCCGCCGCGTGGCAGGGTTCGGTTCATTCCACACCGCGACATAGCGGCCGGCCAGTTCCTGTGCATCGATCTTCATGATTGCTCCTTGGGACGATTCGTTCGGCTGAGGTGTCGGTACAGGGCCGCCACGCCCAGTGCCATTGCGAAGAGGTACAACAAGCCTGTGCCGAAGCCGAGGGTGACGGCGGCGGGGCCTGCGTCCTGCGCCAGCGCACCGTAGAAGAGGATGCCAATCAGTGCGACACCGAGGGCGTTGCCCGCCTGCTGCACGGTGGCCATCACGCCGGACGCAACACCCGCATGCTGGGGTGGCAGCCCGGCCAGCACCACCGCCGCCAGGGGCGCCATGACCATCCCGAGCCCGCAGCCCTGTAGCAGAAGGGTCGGAACCATCAACGCGACGTTCTGCGCCGTGAACCTGCCGAGCAGGCCGTACAGCACGGCATGCCCGGCAGCCAACACCAGTGCTCCTGCGAAAATGGAATGCCGGCCGAGCGTTTTCGCAAACCACGGTGAGGCCATCGAGGTCGCGAAGAAGCCCGCGGCGAGCGCAGTAAATACCAGCCCCGCATCCAGCGGCTGCAAACCGAGCCCTTGCTGCAGGTACAGCGCCAGCACGAAGTACAACGATGCGTTGCCCATGAAGAACGTCAACGTGATCAGCAAGCCCAGCACGAAGGGTCTGTGACTCATCAGTGAAGGCGCAATCAAAGGTTGGCCACCCCGAGCCGCCAGGCCGCGTTGGTAGGTCCAGAACTCGCCGAGCAGCGGCACTGACGCCACCAGACTGACCAGACTCCACAGCGGCCATCCCTGGTCGCGTCCGAACACCAGCGGAAACTCGACGGCAGTCAATGCCAATGCGACGAGCGCCATGCCGGGAAGGTCCAGGCGGCTCGCGGGTTGACCGTGCATCGGCGGCAGCACCCGGTGGCTCAGGGCCAGCGCCAGCGCGCCGATCGGCAGGTTGATCAGGAAACAACTGCGCCAGCCCAAGCCGGCAACATCGGCGTGGATCAACAGCCCGCCGACGAGCTGTCCGCAGGCAGCGCCCAGCCCCAAGGTCAAGCCGTACGCGGCGAATGCCTTTGAACGGTGGGCGCCGGGGTAGAGCACGCTCAAGATCGCCAGCACCTGAGGCTGCAACAACGCACCCGCCGTACCTTGCGCGATTCGCGCGGCGACCAGCAGGCTGGCACTCGGCGCCATGGCGCATGCGGCTGAAGCCAGAGTGAACAAGCCCAAACCGATTTCGAACAGCCGTCGGCGGCCGTAGATGTCGCCCAGACGACCGCCGGTGATCAGCGTGGTGGCATTCGCCAGACCGTAACCCATCACGATCAGTTGCAGCGCGCCTGCGCTCGCGTGCAGATCGCGCTGAATCGATGGAATTGCGACGTTGACGATGAAGAAATCGAGCACCACGATGAAGGTGCCACTGAGCATGACCAGCAGTGCGAGCGGGTTTTGAAGGTGTGAAGGGTGTTCACTCATGACCCCATGCTATGAATCGTTCGATGGACACTCAATGATCTAAAAGATATATTTATTGTCCAATCATCCAAAACGACGCCTATAAATGGACCCGCTAGACGAAGTTTTCTCTGCCATGCGAGTCGAAAACGCGCTGTATGCCCGGCTGGAAGCCACAGCGCCCTGGGGTTTGAGCACCCGCAGGGGCGACGGCACGGCGCGCTTCGGTCTCATGTTGCGTGGCGGCGGGTGGCTCAGACTCGACGATCACTCCGGCGACCGGAAACCCGTTGCTCTGGTGGCTGGTGATTGCTTCGTCATTCCCCAGGGGTTGCCGTACACGCTGTGCGACGAACTGAAGTCCGCCACGGTGAACTGCGTCGACGTTGTTCGCAGCAACGTCGGGGGCGTGGTGTCGATCGGCGGGGGCGGCGCGAGCGCCACGGTGATCAGCGGCTGGTTCACTTTCGATCCCGATGGGGCGCGACCGCTGCTGGACCTGTTGCCGGCGTTGTTGCACATCCGCATGGAGCAGGACCGCACGCAGCTGCTGCAGGCCTCATTGCAGCTGTTGGCGCTGGAAACCGCGCAGCGCGGTCTCGGCTCGGGCTTGATCGTGAGCCGTCTGGCGGACATCATCTTCGTGCAGGTGGTGCGGGCCCACATCGAGACGCTCGACCCCGACACCGAGACCGGGTGGCTCGCGGCACTGTCAGACCGCCGCATCGGTGCAGCGCTGCATCTCCTGCACAGGGATGTGGCTTCGAAGTTGACCGTCCAAACGCTGGCGGCGGCCGCGGGCATGTCGCGGTCCGCATTTGCGCTGCGCTTCAAGGGCAAGGTGGGGCAGTCGCCGCTTGACTACCTCACGCGCTGGCGCATGTTTCGGGCGGGGCACTTGCTGCGCCACACGAACACGCCGCTGGTAGAAATCGCGGGGAGTGTTGGCTACGAGTCCGAGGCCGCGTTCAACAAAGCGTTCAAGAGAACGATCGGTGCGGCGCCGGGCGTTTATCGGCGCAGCGCGCAGACCGCGGTGGCCTGAGGGTTCGATCGCGGCGGGCAGGATCAACTCATCACGATTTCCCTGCGCGTGCGCGGCCCGCGCGGCCTCGGCCACCTGGCGACCGTTCATTTCGCCAGGCAAGCCCACGTCGGTGATCGACCGATCGATGCGTCCGGCGCAGTCCAGCAGCCAAAGGCCGCCCGGTCCCTTCGGTGCCTCGAGCGCGACACAGCCCGAGTCCTGCAGCCGTTAGACGATGGGCGTGCGGATCGCCGGTTCGTCGTCGATGACCCGCACGTCGTCGCCTTCGCCCGTTTCGCCTCTGGGTTGCGTTTCAAGCCGCCTTCGACGGCGGCGACAGTCCAAGTTCGGTTCCGGAACCCGGTACAGACAGAGCGAATCCGGCGTGGGACCGCCGCACGCGGTCGCAGGCCACAGTTCGAATTCAGGTTCGCCGCATCGGCCACATGCGCTGGACGGCGGGCCATTCGTCTGATCGCTTCCCGCCCGGTGCTAGGTACATACCCGCTTCGTTGACCGAGGTCAACGAAGTGCGGATGCGATCGGGAAGACAGTCCGGGCACTCCTGCAGCCCATGCGCAGCACCACCGGCGCATGACGTCGCAGGAGCCAACAGAGACCGGCTGTGCGACTCATCTGCTCAAGCGCCTGCCTCGAAGCACATTCGACCGGCTGACCGCCGCCAGCGTTTTCGCTGAGTGCGTGCCGAAGTT
>JALYUN010000175.1 GCA_030853725.1 Pseudomonadota bacterium
GGGCACACCGTCTTGCAATGGCCTGACCATCGAACGCCGCTGCGCGCCTCCTGCGCGTCAGTTCAATCTCGGCGATTGGCATGGTGGGGTACACAATCGTGCGGGTCGCATCCAGGCAGCGCATCACATTTCGTCGACGCGCACTGATGACGGTTGGACTTGCAAAACACAGCCCGGACATGCCACGCGTCGAGCCTTACTTTCGCGAAGCGGGCGCTGGCCGAGGTGTGGTCTGCCTGCACTCCAACGCCAGCAACGGCAATCAATGGCGCAGTTTGATGGAGCTGTTGGCAGCGGACCATCACGTTCTGGCCCCGGATCTCTACGGTGCCGGCAAGAGCCCGGACTGGCACTCCGATCGCGAGATCAGGCTGAGCGACGAAGTGCGCTTCATCGAGCCAGTCTTTGCAAGGGCCGGTGAACACTTCTCGGTCATCGGGCATTCGTACGGCGGCGCAGTCGCCCTGATCGCTGCGCTCGAAAACCCCAAGCGTATCCGTTCGCTGGTCTTGTACGAGCCCACGCTTTTCTCGCTCGTGGCGGACCGGCATCCTCCGGTCGGCAGCGTAGAAGGAATCCAGAACGCAGTGCACGGCGCGTCCACCGCACTGGACGCAGGCGACCGAAATGCGGCGGCGGAACATTTCATCGACTTCTGGATGGGCAAAGGCACTTGGCAGGCAATGCCGGGCTCACGCAAAGGTCCGATCGCCGAGTCTGTCGTCAATGTCCGGCGCTGGAGCCACGCGTTGCTCAACGAGCCAACAAGGCTCGAAGCGTTTGCATCTCTGGACATGCCGGTGCTCTACTTGATGGGGCAGGAGTCGCCGGAATCGGCACGGGCGGTCGAGCGGGTGCTCTCGCCTGTCATGCCGAACGTCGAGGTATCCAGAGTGGCGGGCTGGGGCCACATGGCGCCCATCACACACTCAGAAGCCGTCAATGCTCGAATCGCAGAGTTCTTGCGCAAGACCTGACCCGCCCATCCAGCGAATCTTCCGAAGGCCGCGTCGCGCCCTTCGGGCCGCCTTCATGTCAAACCTTGGAGCGTAGGAATGAACGATCGCTTCGCCCCACCAGTTTCGGAGATCGCTGGCCGAATGGCAGCAGTGCCTCCTCCTCCGGCCAAGCTCGTCCTGGCGGTGCGCCTCTTGTGGACCAGCCTCGGCTTGGGCATTCCTTCTTTCTTGTACGAGGTCGGGCGCGCCCCGGGAGGAGTCGAAGCCGGCATCACCGCTGCAGTGGCACTCGTGTTCTTCGGCATCGCGGCGTTCCTCAACGTCAGCATCTATCGGGCCCGGAACTGGGCTCGCATCGTGGGTCTGCTCCTCACGGTGCTGGAGGTCGGAGTCCTTTTTCTGGGCGCCACGTCACCTGAAGAGGCTTTCATCGAGGCGATCTGCAATTGGGTCGCGGCCGCTCTTGATGTCGCCGCCATGTACCTGTTGTTCGCAACGCCGGCGTCAGTTTGGTTCACGCGAGCCGGACCGGGACAAGATCTCTGACCGGCCCTTCAAGCGGACAGTGCAAGGGCCGGTTCTGGTCATCTATCCGGTAGATCGCTGGCAGCGCCCGGAGGTTTGCGGGTGGCGCCTGGCTCAGGCGCGCCCAGATCGCGCCACACGGCGGCGACGACGGCGAGCAGCACCGGCCCGAGAAAGAGGCCGAGAACACCGAAGGTCTCGAGGCCGCCGACGATGCCGAGCAGCGCGAGCACCAGCGGCAGCTTACCGGCGCCGGCCATGAACGCCGGCCGCACGAAATGGTCGGCGATGAAGATCGCGACGGCGCCGAACACGCCGAGCCAGATCGCCGTCGACCAGGCCGCGGTGGCGACGAGAAAGAGAACGACGCCGGCGAGCACGACCATGGCTCCGAACGGCACCATGCCGAGCAGCCCAGTGGCCAGGCCGAGAGCGGCCGGGTGCGGCATGCCGGCGACGGCATATGCGATCGTCATCAGCACCGCGACGCCGAGGCCGACGAGCACGAGGCCGTTGACGGCACCGCGCGCCGAGTTCACGACGATGAGTCGCGTCCGTCGGCCGGCCGGGCCGATGTGGCGGAAGACGACGGCGTCGATCTGGGCAGCGAGGGCGTCGCCGTCGAGGTAGAGGAAGAACAGCACGATGACGCAGAAGAAGAACGCCATCGCGTGATGACCGAGCAAGACGACCATCGTGCGACCGGTCGCTACGTCGAGGCCGCCGAGCATCGAGTGCAGGGTGCCGCTGAGCGCGCCCGGCTCGCCGACGGTGTCGTTCCACTGGATCGAGGCCCAGCCACCGATACCGGGCAGCTGCGCGAGCCACGCCGGCGCCGGCAGCCCGGCCTGCTGGCTCGACGACCACAGGTGCAGCAGCGCCGGCGTCTCGTGCCAGGCCCGGATGGCGATGGTGCCGATGGGGACCACCAGGAACAGCACCACCGCGCCCGTCAGCAGCAGCGCACTGGCGATCTCGAAGCGTGCGCCGAGGGCGCGACGCAACCGATCGTGCAGCGGCCACGTCGCCACGGCGATGAGCCCGGCCCACACGATCGGCGCGATCAGGCCGCGCAGGAGATAGAAGGCGGCCGCGGCGAGAACGACGACGGCGACGGTGCGTACGGTTTGCGGTTTCATGCGGGCCCGGAAAAACTGCGATCGTAGGATCGAGTCCATCCGAGGTACAGCGGCCGCGCTCTCCTAGAAGTATTTCGTGACGCCCGCGATGAACGTCCGGCGGGTCCCGTACTGCGGCGCGCCGACGCCGATACCCGATCCGTCGCGCAACTCGTAGCTCCGGTCGAAGACATTGAGGACCGCGAGCCGGCCACTGATCTTGCCGAAACCCGGACCGAAGTCGAAGGTTTTCTCCGCCGCCAGGTTGATCTGCGTATAGCTCGGCAGGTGTTCGGTGTTGGCGAAACCGTTGCGCAGGCCGCTGCCGTACAGCGCGTCCGACGAAAGCGTCAGGCCGGTGCCGAGACGGTAGGCGATGCCGGCCGACGCGGTCAGTCGCTGCTCGTGGTCGAGGTGGACATCGTTCGAGTTGATGTAGGCGAGCTCGCCGGCATCGAAATTGAACTGACCGGTTTCGACCGTTTTGCCGCGGGCTCGTGTGAAGCCGAGGTTGGCATAGGCGGTCAGGCCCTTGTCGCGATAGCTCGAGGTCAACTCCAGGCCGCCGATCTTGCCGCGCTCGTAGTTGAAGGCAGAGAAGATCAAAGCGTTGCCGAACTGGCCTTCGTCCTGCAGATGCCGCACGTCGCGGTAGTAGCCGTCGACGCCGAACGTGATCTCGCGCGTGAGCTGGAAGGCGAAACCGATGTCGTAGTAGTTCGACCGCTCCGACTTGACGGCGGTGTTGGCGTCTGAGGGCAGGGCATTGGTCGTTCCGATGAATTTCTGCACCGAGGTGGTGTCGATCTTTTCCGTCGGCGGGGGCGTGAAATAGCGCGAATAGCCAGCGTGGATCCGAAGGTCGGGCGTGACGTCGTAGACAACGCCGACCCGCGGGCTGATCTGGCTCTCGTCGACGACCGTGTCGACCTTGTCGTAGCGCAAGCCGTAGTTGACCGTGAGTGCCTTGAGGGGGCGCCACTCGTCTTGCAGGTACACGCCCCAGAGGTGGCCGGCGATGCGCGAGTCGTCCTGGATCGTGAACGGCACATCCGTTGTCTGGGTGCCGTCGTCGGCCGCCCGAAACACCGTGGATCTGTTGCCGACAGTGAAACTTTCGCGCTGCGCGAACAGGCCGGCACGCAGGGTGTGATCGTGGCTAAGCCGATAGCTCGTGTCGAGCTGCAGCCCGTTCGCCGAATTGCGTCGCGTGATGTCGGCGGCGACGCCGTTGAAGACGAGATCACCCACCTGATCGGGTTGGTAGTGCAGGTCGGTCCAACGATCGAACAGCGAGAGCTGATAGTCGAAGCCGCTTCCGACCGACGCTTGATAGGTCACCACCGCGAAACGATTGCGCTCGCGCTGGCGCGCGTCGAGGTTGGCGGAATCGACGTTGCCCCTACCGGCCAACATGAAGTTTGGCTCCTGACCCGGGTTGTTCGGGATCTGGAAGCGGTTGTTGCTGGTACCCAGAATGACGCTGACCCGACTGTCGCTGTCCAGCAGATACGACATGTAGCCGAAGCCCTTGGACTGGTGGGTGCGGTCGTGAACGGCACTGCTGTCCGGCGTGGGGTTCTCGATGCCGACGTTGTTGTGCAGCGAGGACCCGGTGAAGAAATAGCTGAAGGGTCCGGCGCTGCCGGCCACTTCGGCGTTCGTCTCGAGATAGCCGCGGCTACCGCCCAGAACGCTGATGCTGCCGCCGTTGTCGAGCGAATTGCCCTTGGTCCGGATGTCGACGACGCCGGCCGTGCGGTAACCGTATTGAGCCGGCAGCGCGCCGGTCAGGAAGCTGATGTCGCTGGCGAAGCGCGTCTCGAGCGATTGGCCGAAGCCGCTGATCGCTTCCGGGATGACGACGCCGTTGATGCGGTACTGGACGTTGGAGTGATCGCCACGGACGTGCAGCTGACCGTACGAATCCTGGACCACGCCAGGTACTTGCAACAGCACCTGGTTGATCGGCGTGCTGTCGCCGAGCGGCAGATTCCCCAGGTCTTCACGGCCGAACCGGTAGATCGTGCTGCCCGTCTCCGGCAGGAGGCTGTTGCGGGCGGAATCCAGCCGCTGGCGCACACCGACGACGTCGACGCGCTGCAGCTGTTGAGGTGCCGCGGATGCTGCGCCAGCCGCGCCAGCCGCGCCGGGCGTGGCCGCGCCGGCC
>JALYUN010000202.1 GCA_030853725.1 Pseudomonadota bacterium
GAGTTCGGCGCTGGAATGGATCGCATCGGGCGCCACGGCCAGCAGCGGGTCGGTCAGCGAGCCGTGCAGCCATCTGCAGAAGTTTCCGCATCCGCAGGTGCTGCTGGGTCACTACGTACAGGGCGACACCGCCATCGAGGCTTACTGGAAGAGCGTGGCCTGGCCGCAGCAGAGCCTGTTTGTCGGCGAGCCGCTGGCGGCGCCGTTCGCGACCTATTGAGCGTCAGTTCGGGCTTCGGCAGATAGCCGCTGCAGCCGCTTCGCCGGAACGCACCGCGCCTTCGAGCGTGGCGGGGTAGGGCCCGGCCACGTAGTCGCCAGCGGCGATCAAGCCGGGCGCGATCAAGGCTGTGGGCCGGTCCAGATTCGGCGTGCATCGGAAGGTGGCGCGCTTGTCGGCCAGCACCCGCAGCAGCGTCGGTGGGCCCGGCCAGACTTCCGGGCCGAAGACTGACTGCGCTTGGCGAAGCACGGCTTCAGCCGTTGCGTCCAGGCCCCGGTCGACCCATTCCCGCGCACCACTGACGACAAAGGCGAAGCGCCCGGGTTCGGCGCCGAGCGCGCCATGGTCGAAGGCGAATTGCGCCGGTGCAGATGGGCCGTCGCGCAACGCCACCATCGGCGTCGGCAGGCGCGCGCCGGGGCAATGCAGATAGACGGTGACGATCGGCTCATAGCGCAGCGCCGCGGCCCGCGCGGCGAATGCGGGTGCATGCGCTTCGCACAAACGGGCAGCTTCAGCGGCACTGCAAGCGATCACGACCGCGTCGAAATTTTCATTGGCAAGCTGCCACTGAGTGCCGCTGCGGTCCACTCGTTGCACACGCGTCGCTAGATGCAGCTGCGCGCCGGCGTGCCGCAGCCAGTCCTCGGCCGCACTCGGTAGCAGTGCCGACAGTGATTGCCGTGGCAGCAGCAGGTCGGCGGCGCCAGGCCCGCCGAACAGCGCGTCGCGCAAGACCCGCAACAGCACCTGCGCACTCGCCTCGTGCGCCGGCGTGTTGAGCGCGGCGATGCACAGCGGGTCGATCAACATCGTGCGCACCGCAGGGGTCAGTGGTGCGCACAACGCGTCGACGGTCAACGCTGCGTCGCATTCGAATCCTGCCAAGCCCCAGCGCGCGGTGGTGGTCAAGAGCGACAGCTTGTCGGCCAGGCGCCAGCCGACGCATCCGGCAACTGCGCGCGTGAAGGCGAGCCAGGCCGGCCCCTCTGGCAGTTGCAGGCCCTGTCCGTCGGGGTAGCGCAGCACCAGGGGCTGGCGGTGCAGCGCTTGATCAACATCGACACCGACATGCCGCATCAACGCCAGCGTGCGGTGGTAGGCGCCGATCAGGATGTGCTGACCGTTGTCCAGCACCAAGCCACGGGCTTCGACCGCCCGCGCCCTGCCGCCGGTTTGCCCAGCCATCTCGTAGAGCGACACGTCGTGCCCGGCTTCGGTGGCACGTACGGTTGCGGCCAGACCGGCCCAGCCGGCACCGACCACGGCAAGCTTCATCGGCGCGGCGACGCGGCGATCAGCCGCCCCGCAAGTGGGTGCGCGCGGCGATCCACAGCTTTCGCAGCGGCGTCAGCGAGGTCCGCTGGTGCAGCACCTGAAAGCCCTGTGATTCGATTTCGCGCAGCAGCGTGCGGTAGATGTTGGCCATCATCAGACCCGGCTTCTGGGCGCTGCGGTCGCGATCGGGCAACAGCGCCAGCGCTTCGTCGTAGACGGCATGTGCGCGCGCGGCTTGAAAGCGCATCAACGCCGTGAAGCGCTCGCTGTAACCCCAGGGCGACTCGCGACGCAGCAACTCGTGCGCCTTGACGTCGAACTGCTGCAACTCGCTGATCGGCAGGTAGATGCGGCCGCGCCGGGCGTCGTCGCCCACGTCGCGAATGATGTTGGTGAGCTGCATCGCCAGGCCCAGCCGGTGCGCGTACTGCACCGTGGCGGGGTCGGTGCGGCCGAAGATGTTGGCCGCGACTTCACCCACGATGCCCGCCACCAGGTGGCAGTAGCGTTGCAGCGCGGGATAGTCCAGGAAGCGCGTCTGCTCCAAGTCGGTCTGGCAGCCTTCGATCACCGCCAGCAGGTGTGTTTGCTCGATGCCGTAAGCCGCGGCCAGCGGCATCAAGGCCTTCGTTACCGGATGGCTCGGTTGCCCTTTGTAAGCCTGCGTCACCTCGCTGCGCCACCACTGCAGCTTCGTGGCGGCGATACCGGCGTCGGTGGTTTCGTCGACGACATCGTCGACCTCGCGGCAGAAAGCGTAGAAAGCCGTGATCGCGGCGCGCCGCGGCGGCGGCAGGAACAGAAAGGCGTAGTAGAACGAAGAGCCGCTGGCAGCGGCCTTTTCCTGCACGTACTGTTCAGGTGACATCAGACGCGGCCCGGCATGCGCAGGGCGCGCCACAGCAGCGTTGGCGCATCGGCCATGCCGATGCGGGGTCTGGCCGATAAAGTGGCGTGATCCATGCCGCCGATCTTCTCAAGAATTCGCAAGCCGCCTTGCACCACCAGCCGCAGCTCCCAGCCGGCACGGCCCGGTATCTGCAGCGCGAGCGGGGCGCCGTGGTGCATCAGGTCCGTGGCCCAGCTGCAAAGGTTGCGGACGAGCGTTCGCGTGGCCGCGGTGTCGACCCCGGCACGCAGCGCTTGCGCATCGAGTTGTTGTGCGCGCAAATCGGCCAGCGGCACGTAAACCCTGTCACACGGCAGATCGCGGCTCAGGTCCTGCCAGAAATTGATGAGCTGCAGGGCTGAGCAGATCGCATCGGAGCGTGAGAGTGCCTGTGCGTCTTCGATACCGTACAGGTGGAGCAAGAGCCTTCCCACCGGATTTGCCGACAGGCGGCAATAGCCGAGCAGGGCTTCGCGATCGGGATAGCGCGGGTTGCTGACGTCTTGCTCGAAGGCGTCCAGCAGCGCATGGAGCCAACAACCGGGCAGGGCGAACTCCGCAATGCAGTGACTGAGTGGCTTGAACACCTGCGGCCAGCGCGAACCGGGCGCACCGCCCGACAGCGCCGCATTCAGCTCCAGCCGATAGCTTGCCAACGCGTCCAACCGTTCGGCCGGCGTCGCCGCGCCTTCATCGGCTAGATCGTCGGCGGTCCGTGCGAAGTGGTAAATCGCGGTAACGGCCGGGCGCAGGTGCGGCGGACACAATAGCGATGCAACGGGAAAGTTCTCGTAGTGGTCGACGCTCACGGAGCGCGATTCTGGCAGTGCTCTCGGCTATCGGTCCGGCGCGCCCGGGCAAAATGTGCGCCAGTCGCAGCTGGCCATCGGCCCTATGGTGCCCGGCCATCCCGGCCGATGCCACTTCCTTCACCCGGCTGCGTCGAATGAGCCGAGTCACTTTCGAGCCCCTGATCGGGGCTCCCCCCGCCATGCAACCTGCAGCTTCCGTCTCGACCGTCCTCGCCGTTGCGTTGTTGTCGATGACCGCCGTGCTGGGGGCCTGTTCACGCCCCGCGCCCGCACCGGAGCCGGTGCGGGCCGTGCGCACCGTGGTGCTGGGTGAGGAAACCGCTGGTGGGGTGCGCGAGTACGCGGCCGAGATCCGGGCCCGGGTCGAATCGCGGCTCGGATTTCGCGTCGGTGGCAAATTGATCCGGCGCAGTGTCGATGTCGGCCAGCATGTCAAAGCCGGGCAGACCCTGGCGCAGATCGACGGTACCGACCTTCGGCTCGGCCAGACGGCGGCCATGGCCGGGGCCCGGGCAGCTTATACCAACCTCGAATTGGCGCAGGCCGACTTCGACCGCTACCAGACGCTGCGAGACCAGGGTTTCATCGGTGCGGCGGAACTCGAACGTCGCGAGACCGCCCTCAAGTCTTTGAAAGCGCAGTTCGATCAGGCCCGCGCCGAAGCCGGGATGCAGGGCAACCAGGCCGGCTATGCGGTGTTGAGCGCGCCAGCGGCCGGCGTCGTCACCGCGATCGACGCCGAAGTCGGCGCCGTGCTGGCGGCCGGCACGCCGGTGGTGCAACTGGCCCACGACGGTCCGCGTGACGCGGTGTTCTCGGTTCCCGAGGACCAGGTCGCTGTGATGCGGGGGCTGCTCGACAAGGCCGGTGCGCTGCAGGTTCGTACCTGGGCCGCGAAACAGACATTGCCCGCAACGGTGCGGGAGGTTGCGGCCGCTGCCGACCCCACCACGCGCACCTTCCAGGTCAAGGCCGATCTCGGGGACGCGTCGCTGTTGCTGGGGCAGACCGCGTCGGTGTTGATGGCATTGCCTCGAACCGGCGGCATCGTCAAGCTGCCGCTGTCGGCGGTGATGCAGCAGCAGGGGCGCACGGCAGTCTGGTTGGTGGACCGGGCCACGATGACGGTCAAGGTGCAGCCGATCGTGATCGGCGGCGCCGAAGGCAACAGCGTCGTCGTCGCTTCCGGGCTCAGCCCCGGGCAGACGGTGGTCACGGCCGGTGCCCATGTGCTGTCACCCGGGCAGAAAGTGAGCTTCTATGCCGAGCCGGCTTCGGCTGCGGCGCGCTGACCGGAACCCCGTCATGGACCCCCGACCTGAAGTCGCTGCAGAAGATGCCGGCGCCATCCACGCCGACACCGCTGCAGGCTTCGTGGAGAGTGCACCGACGCGGTGGAACGTCTCACGCTGGGCACTCGACCACCCGGCACTGACGCGCTACTTGATGCTGGTGATGCTGCTGCTGGGCTTCGTCGCCTACTTCCAGCTCGGGCAGGACGAGGACCCACCGTTCACCTTTCGCGCCATGATCGTGCAGGCTGCCTGGCCAGGTGCCAGCGCGCTGCAGATGGCCGAGCAGGTCACCGACAAGATCGAGCGCACGCTGCAGGAGGTGCCGCACGCCGACCGTATCCGGAGCTACACCAAACCCGGTGAGTCGCTGACGATCCTGCAACTGAAGGACTCGGCCCCGGCGCGGGACGTCACCAACAGTTGGTACGAGGCCCGCAAGCGCATCGGCGACATGCGCTCGACCCTGCCGGCCGGTGTCATCGGCCCCAACTTCAACGACGACTTCGGCGACGTCTACGGCTCGATCTTCGCGCTGAGCGCCGACGGTTTTTCGCGCGAAGAACTGCGCCAGCAAGCCGACCGCGTGCGGCAGATTCTGCTGACCGTGCCCGACGTGGCCAAGGTCGAGATCTTCGGGGCGCAACCCGAGAAGATCTTCATCGAAATCTCGCAGCGGCGGCTGGCGCAACTCGGGCTCGACTTCAAGCAGGTCATCGCCCAGATCGGCGCGCAGAACGCGGTCGAGGGCGCCGGTGTGCTGAACGCCGGTTCAGAGAATTTCCAGGTGCGGGTCGGTGGCCAGTTCGCCTCCGTCGAGCAATTGCGCCAGCTCCAGATCCGTGCCGTCAACCCGAGCACGGGTGCCGCCACCACGCTGCGCTTGTCGGACCTGGGCGAAGTGCGGCGCGGTTACAGCGACCCACCTGCGGTCAAGGTGCGCTTTCAGGGGCAAGAGGTGATCGCGCTCGGGGTTTCGATGAGCAAGGGCGGGGACATCGTCGCGCTCGGAAAGTCCCTGCGCGCCATCGTCAAGCGGGTGCAGGCCGGTCTGCCAGCAGGCATCGCTATTGCGCAAGTGCAGGACCAGCCCCGCGCGGTCACAGAATCCGTCCACGAATTCATCGTCGTGCTGAGCGAAGCGGTGTTGATCGTGTTGGCAGTCAGCTTCATCAGCCTGGGCTTGAAGCGCAAACGCCGGTTTCCTTATCTGCGCATCGACATCTGGCCCGGCATGGTGGTGGCGATCACGATCCCGCTGGTGCTGGCGATCACCTTCGTGGTGATGTATTTCTGGGGCGTGGGGCTGCACAAGATCTCGCTCGGCAGTTTGATCATCGCGCTCGGGCTGTTGGTAGACGACGCGATCATCGCGGTCGAGATGATGGTCCGCAAACTCGAAGAGGGCTACACGCGCATGCGTGCCGCCACCTACGCTTACGAAGTTACGGCAATGCCGATGCTCACCGGCACGCTGATCACCGCGGCTGGCTTCCTGCCGATTGGTCTGGCGCAGTCGGTTACGGGCGAGTACACCTTCGCGATCTTCGCTGTCACTTCGGCGGCGCTGATCATCTCCTGGGTAGTGTCGGTCTACTTCGTGCCGTACCTGGGGTCGGTGCTGTTGAAGACCCGCAAGCGCCACGACTACGCCACCACCATCTTCTCCGACGAGAAGCCGCGTGAACTCTTCGATACGCCGTTCTACGACCGCTTCCGGCGCACCGTGGGATGGTGCGTGGCGCACTGCTGGGTCACCATCGGCATCACCGTTGCCACCTTCGCGCTCGGCATCGTCGGCATGGGCGCGGTCCAGCAGCAGTTCTTTCCGGACTCGAGCCGGCCCGAGATCATGGTCGACCTGTGGTTGCCCGAAGGCTCGACGCTGCAGCAGAGCGCATCTGTAGCCAAACGCTTCGAGGCCCGCATTCTCAAGGAGCCGGGCGTGCAAAGCGTGGCCACCTGGATCGGCAGCGGCGTGCCCCGTTTCTACCTGCCGCTGGATGTGGTGTTTCCGCAGACCAATGTGAGCCAGTCGATCGTGCTGCCGAAAGACCTGAAGCAGCGTGAAGCCCTGCGCCTCCGGCTGCCGGCCCTGCTGGCCACCGAGTTTCCCGAAGTGCGGGGCCGCGTCAAGCTGCTGCCCAACGGGCCGCCCGTGCCGTATCCGGTGCAGTTCCGCGTGATCGGACCCGAAGCGCCGGTGGTGCGCCAGTGGGCCGACCAGGCCAAGAGCGTGTTGCGCGCCAACGCCCACATGCGCGGCGTCAACGACAACTGGAATGAACCAGTCAAGGTCTTGAAGCTCGACATCGATCAGGCCAAGGCGCGCGCGCTGGGCGTCACGTCGCAGAGCATCGCGCAGGCTTCGCAAACCATCCTGT
>JALYUN010000211.1 GCA_030853725.1 Pseudomonadota bacterium
CGCTCCAGGCCGATCAGGCCGACCCGCTTGCTGGGTGCAGCGCCTGCCAGGTGGGCTTCGACCACCGCGGCGCCCGGGTAGCCGCCGGCGCGGGCGCCGCCGGGTCGCCGCACCTTCTGGATCGCCCAGTTCAGGCCAGCCTCGATCGGGCTCGTGGTTTCGTCGATGTCGTGGCCGTAGAGGCACAGGCCGGCTTCCAGCCGCAGGGTGTCGCGTGCGCCGAGGCCGGCCGGCTCGACCTCGGGCTGGCGCAGCAAGGCCTGCGCCAATGCTACGGCGTGTTCGGCCGCCACCGAGATCTCGAAACCGTCTTCGCCGGTGTAGCCCGAGCGGGTCACGAAGCAAGGGGCGCTGTCGATCTGGAAGAGCGCGCCATCCATGAACTTCAGGTCGACCACGCCAGCCGCCACACGCGCCAAGGCGTCGACGGCAGTCGGTCCCTGTAGTGCCAGCAGCGCGCGCTCGGGCATCGGCACGATGCGGCAGCGGTGGCCGATATTCGTAGTCAAGTGGCGCAGGTCGGCTTCCTTGCAACCGGCGTTGACGACCAGGAACAGATCACCGAACGCGCTAGTCGCGGCGCCTGCCGGTGGGCGGCAGATCATCAGGTCGTCGAGGATGCCGCCGCTGGCGTTGGTGAAGAAGGCGTAGCGCTGTCGGCCGGCAGCCAGGTCCTGCACGTCCACCGGCACCAGGGTCTCCAGCGCCGCCGCCGCGTCTGCTCCCACCAGCCGCAACTGGCCCATGTGCGAAACGTCGAACAGGGCCGCGGCGCTGCGGCAATGCTTGTGTTCGGCGATGACGCCGGCCTTGTACTGCACCGGCATCAGGTAGCCGGCGAAGGGCACCATGCGGGCGCCGAGCGCAACGTGAAGTTCGTGCAGCGGAGTCAGGGCAAGCGGGGCTTCGGGCATGGCGGCGTTTTCTTCGAGGGTAACGACCATGGCACCGCTCTAGGCAGTGCCGCCGTGACCCTCGCTGTCCGCTTTACCTGAGAGATTCGGCGCCGCCGCACCCGGTGTCGAGTCGGCGGGCCTTGCCCCTTCGGTGGACCGCAGCTTCTTTCGAAGGCCGCAGTCTCTCTCCAGTGAGGTAAGCCATCAGTCCTTTTGCCTGAGCGTTCGAGCGCGCCTTGCGGGTGGCCTCTGCGCCTTCGGCGGCGCCGTCGGGCGGCGCTCTCTCCTGATGCTTTAAGTTTAGCAGCGGAGTCTCAGGCAGGCCGCTTCGAACAGCAGTCGTGGCATGCATCGGTGCGCCAGTCGAGATCATGACCGAAGCCTGATCCTCAGCCGGCTCGGATTGGAAGGCGCTGCCCGCGTGGCTAGCCTGCCGTGGGTTCCTTCCTCGAGCACAGGTCCGAAGTCAGTCAGTGCCGACTCCGGCCGGCACCAGGTCTGCAGGTGGCGCACCGGCTAGCTTCGGCGGCGGCGCGATGCCCAGCCGACCCCGGCGAGTGCTGCAGCCACCAAGTACAGGCTGCCGGGCTCAGGGACTGCGGTGACTACAAAGTCGATCGGTATGTTCGGATCATTGGTTCCCGAGCACGGAACTCCGACTCTGCAGTTATCTTGCCAGGCCAGTGTGGGGCCGTTGGTGCCTGGGGGGCTTTCGGTTTCGAACGAGAAGGCCAGTGACCAGGCCAATGGGCCGAGACCGTTCGGAGCAACGTACTGGTCCAGGTCATCGACGTAGTCGAAGGCCGATGTGTTGAAGCCGATCAGTTGACCATTGTTGTAGAGCAGACCGCTGAGCGCCCCGACGTTGTTGACACTTGAGCCGCCCCAGTCCAACTGCTCCAGGGTAGGCACAGGATTGGCTAGGTCGTAGAACTGAACGTAGGCAGACAGGGTCGTGGCACCACAACTGGCGGAGTTAACAATCTGGAAGCCCCCGGCGCCAGGCGCGCAGACGTCCGGCACGTCGAAGAACCCTTTACCGCGCCACCCGAGGTCGAATGCGAACCCGCCAGTGGTCGTGAAGGGTGAGCCATAGGCTGGATCCCAGGAGCCCGTGTAGACCGCGGCTTGCGTGGGGATGACAGAGCCGATGAGCAACGCCGTCAGTAGGATCGGTGCCGAAAATAGTTCCCGCAAAAACTTCTTCATCTGGTTCCCCATTTGGGACGCGGTGGCATCGGCACACCAACAGTCTCGTCGCCGAGTGGCGCACAGCGCAATGAAAGAAACGCGCCCGAAAGGCCTGAGCGACGCGGTTTGGACACCGACGCTTGTACCGCATTTGGTCCGTGCAACCGGGCCCTATCCGATACGACGCAGCAACACCCCCACGAACAAGGGGTGCGTTGCGGCGGGCATGCTGGCTGACCCAGCCAGCCTCGCGCGAAGCCGGTTCTATTTCATGAAGCTGGCCTACTCCCGAGGCCCGGAACGCTACCGCTGACTGCGAGCGATGTCGGCAGGATACGCGCCAGCATCGCAACGGATCAGCCAGGCAATCCGCACAGCTCGCGCTCATTCTCGGCCGCGCCGTCTGCCAACGCGTGGCGGATGGCGGTGTCGACGTCCCAGCGGTTGCCTTCGGCCCAGGCCGTTTCAAAATCTGGCTCCGGCAAGATCTCGCGCAGCGTGGAACGCGATTGGTTCAACCGCTCCAAGCTGGAGGGCGAACGCGCCAGCGCCAACCGCTCGCGCGCCGATTCGGCCATCGCCAGCAGGCCCGCTGCCGCCCGCGGCCGGGACATCAACCGCAGCAGCGAGGCATGATCTTCCAGGCAGCCGAGCAGTTCCTCACGCATCTCGAAGGCGCGGAAAGCCTGCAACGCCTCGCACAGACGAGACCTTGCGGCGGCGGTGTCACCGCCTTCCAGGTCGACCTTTCCGAGCCAGCGCGTCGCATTGGCCACGCCGCGCTTGTCGCCGGCCTCGCGGCACACCGTCAACGAGCGCGCGCCGTGGCGCCGCGCCTCGCCCGTGTCACCGCATTCGAAGGCCAGCACCCCGAGCATCAACTCGCACTCGCCCTCGACTTCCTGGTTCTGTAGTTCGCATGCAAGGGTCAGGGACTGCTCGAGGTAGTCGCGCGCGGCCTCGACCTCGCCGGTGTAGCGGTGGATGTGGCCGAGGTGCAGCAGGCCGATGGCCTCGCCCATCCGGTCGCCGTTGTTGCGAAAGATGTCCAGTGCCTCCCGCTCGCTGTCGAGCGCCAGCGGCGCCTCGCCCGCGGGCAACCGTGCCAGTGACAGCGTCGACAGCGTGGCCGCTATGTCGATCGGGTTACCGAGCCGGCGGCGCAGCACCAGGCACTGCTCGAGCATTCGGCGCGATTCAGCGTGGTCGCTCTGGCTGCCTGCGAGCGCGGCGCCGACGTACAGGGCCCAAGCCTGTGCCAGCTCCGATTCACGGATCGGCGCTAGCGCCAGCGTTTCCTTCACCGTGGCGCGGCCTTCGGTGGCATAGCCGCGCAGCAACCAGAAACCGAGTAGCGCCACTGTGAACTTGACAGCGATAAAGGGATCGACGCCGCCGGCCAGCGCCAGCTTGATGGCGGCCCGCACGTTGTCGAGTTCGGCTTCCATGCGCACGATCCACTCAGCCTGCTCGCGGCCCTTCAGCCCGATGTTGGCGGCCTTGCTGAACACGAAAAAGTGCTGGCAATGGCGTTCGGCCGTGGTCACCACGTCGTCGGCCGTGGCGAGTTTTTCGCGCGCATAGTCACCGATCGTTTCCAGCATGCGATAGCGCGGCAGTTCGCTGCTCTCGTCCAGCATCACGAGCGACTTCTGCACCAGCGAGTCCAACCGGTCGAGCACGTCGGTAGGGTCGATCGGCGCGGCACTGCAAACCGCCTCGGCAGCTTCCAGGTCGAAGCCACCCGCGAAAACCCCGAGCCGCTGGAGCACGGTCTGCTCGTCTGCATTCAGCAGGTCGTACGACCAGTCGACCAAGCCGCGCAGCGTCTGCTGGCGTTCCAGCAGCACGCGGCCGCCGCCGGTCAGCAGCTTGTAGCGGTCCTTCAACCGGGCATTGATGTCCACCACACTCATGGAGCGCATGCGCGCCGCGGCCAGCTCGATCGCGAGCGGTATGCCTTCCACCCGCGACACCAGTTCGGCCACGGCTGGCGCGTCGCGCTCGGTCAACGCGAACGACGGCTTGTGGGCTTGCGCGCGGTCGACGAACAAGCGCACCGCGGTCGACCGCTGCAGCGTCCTCAGGTCGTGGCCCACGCCGACGCCAGCGGCGGGCAGCGGCAGCGGGTGCAGCGGGTAGATCTGCTCGCCCGGCACCTGCAGCGCTTCGCGGCTGGAGGCGATGGCATGCACCTGCGGCGCTGCGCGCAAGATCGTCGCCACCAGTTCGCTGACGGCCTGCACCAGGTGTTCGCAGTTGTCGACGATCAGCAGCAGCTTGCGGGTCTTGCAATACGCACACAGACTCTGGATCAGCGAAAGACCCGGCGCTTCGCGCACCCCGAGGGCCTGCGCGGCTTCGTCGACGACCAGTGCTGGGTCGCGGATCGGCGCCAGATCCAGAAACCAAGTGCCGTCCGGGAAGCGGGGCATGACTTCGATGGCGGCCTGCAGCGACAGCCGGGTCTTGCCCAGACCGCCCATGCCCAGCAGCGTCACCAGGCGGTTGCGTTCGAGCAGCGTCTTGAGCTCGGCGAGTTCAGTCTCGCGGCCGACGAACGAAGTCATCTGCTGCGGCAGGTTGTTGGGCAGCTGTCGCACCGGCAGCCAGCGTCCACCACTTTGCGCCACGCGCCAGACCTTGGCGCTGTCGGGTGGTGCGTCGAACGCCACGTCGGCGTTGCCGACCTCGAACAGCTCCAGCGGCTCGGCCACGCCCTTGATCATCCAGTGGCCGTGCGACTGCAGCCGCAGACCCTGCAGCGGCGCGTCGCCCAGCGCGGCCCGGGCCTCGGGCGTCAACAGAATCTGGCCGCCGTGTGCCAGAGACATCACGCGCGCCGCGATCGGCTTGGCCAGGCCGTCGACCTCCAGCGGCTTCGCGCCACGCGCCACGTCGTCGGCCGAGTTCTCGCGCAGGATCACTGGGCCCACATGGAGCCCGGCGCGGGCCGAAAGCGGCACTGGCAGTTTCGCCAACGCGCTCTGGTAGGCGGCCGCGTAACCGGCAGCGTCGGCTGCGGTGCCGAACAGCAGCAGCATGCCGTCGGTCTTGTCGATTTCGCGACCGCGCCAAGCCGGCAACAAGTCGCGCGCGCAGCGGTCGTGCGCGGCCCACAGCGCCGCCATCGCAACGTCGCCCAATTGCTCGGACAGGCGCGTGCTGTCGACCACATCGGTCAGAAGCAGGGCGCGGATGTCGGTCATACGGAAGGGCCTCTCCAGCACTTCGACCAGGTTTTGGCAAGTCGGGACCCTATCACCAACGCACCACGTGGCGCTCCTTGAACTGGGGGTCAGCGCCACCGCTGGCGGCAGCGCGGGAGATCACCCTTGCGCCGGGCCTGCTTGCCGAGGCATCGTCCGCCTTCACTCCACCACTGAGAGCAACTATGGCAGCCTACATCTGGGGCAACGTCGAAATCACCGATCCGGCCTTGTACGAACAGTATCGACTGCAAGTTCCGGCGCTGATCGCCGCGCAAGGTGGGCGCTATCTGGTGCGCGGCGGTGCGGTGGCTGCGCTGGAAGGCGACTACGTGCCGCAGCGCTTGGTCATCATTGAATTCCCCGACATGGCGCGGCTGTGGGCTTTCTACGACTCGCCTGCTTACCAGTCGCTGGTCGCCCTGCGCCAGCGCGCGAGCCATGGCGACTTGTTCGCGGTCGAAGGCTACGCGCCAAGTTGATCGAGCACCCGGTTTCGAAAGCCATACGATTCGGGCTTTGGACAGCCTGGAGTCGACGTGGTGACAGTAGTGAGGGTGGTAGGCCGGGCGGACCGCACCGGTTCAGGAGCGGCCCGATGAGCGAAACCAAGCGAATTCCGGGACGCCGGCTGTTGCATTCCCCGGGTCCCTCGCCGTTGCCCGACGCGGTGCTGCATGCCATGAGCCAGCAGCCGATGGACCTGGCCGACCCGAGGATCGACGCCAATATAGCGGCCTGTGAGCGTGGTTTGCAGCGCTTGTTGCATACCGACCGTGCCGATGTCTTCTTCTATGCCGCCAATGGCCATGGGGCCTGGGAAGCGGTGATCGAGAACCTGGCCGCGGTGGGCGAGACGGTGCTGGTGCCAGGCACCGGGCACTTCTCGGAATCGTGGGCGGTGCAGACCGAGGCCTTGGGTCGCAGCGTGGTGCGCACGCCGTGGCACGAGGGCTGGCCGATCGACCCCGAAGCCGTCGAACAAGCCTTGCGTGACGACCCTGAACACCGCATTCGCGCGGTCTTCGCAGTGCACACCGACACCGCCAGCGGCGTCACCAGCGACTTGAAGGCGCTGCGCCGTGCGCTCGACGCGGCGCGGCATCCGGCGTTGCTGGTGGCCGACGTGGTGGCGTCGCTGGGCTCGGCGCCGTTCGCGATGGATGCGTTGGGTGTGGATGTGGCGGTGGGCGCTTCGCAGAAGGGGCTGATGTGTCCGCCGGGTGTCGGCTTCGTCGCCGTCAACGCCAAGGCCTTTGCGCTGGCCGAAGCCAATCTGGCGCCGCGTTTTTATTGGGACTGGGTGCGCCGGCGCGACGCGATGTCCTACCGCAAATTCTGCGGCACGCCACCGCAGAACCTGCTGTTCGGGCTGGAAGCGGCGCTGGGCCTGATCTTCGAAGAAGGACTGCCGGCGGTATTCGAACGCCACGCGCTGCTGGCGCGCACGGTGCAGGCCGCGGTGCAGGGCTGGAGCGAGGTCGCGTCCGGCCAGCCCGCCTTGAGCCTGCTGGCACGCGATGCGGCAAGCCGTTCGGTGTCGGTCACCGCCATCGCCGTGCACCCGGACGCCGAGCTCGACGTCGAAGCGCTGCGAACGGTTGCGCGCGAACGCTTTCAGGTCGCGGTGGCCGGCGGGCTCGGGCCCCAGACCGGCCGCGCCTTTCGCATCGGCCACCTGGGCGACTGCAATCCGGCCATGATCCTCGGCGCGCTCGGCGGCGTCGAAGCCGCGCTGCGCGTGCAGGGGGTGACCATCGGCGACGGCATCGGCCGCGCGGTAGCCACTATGGCCGTGGGCTGAACCCGGCGCTCGGCGTCCCTGCCACTGCGCGCCTGCGCTTCAGGCCGCAATCTTCAGCCGCGCCGCGTTGGCCGCCATCCGACTGTCGGCGGTAGCAGGTACCGCATCGCTCGCCGCGGCAGACCAGGCCCGGCGCAGGGTCGGTGACGGCGCCAGTTCTTCTGGCGTCAGCAGTAGCCCGAAACGCCGCAGCATGCGGCCGAGCCGCGGGCTTGCGGCCCACACCGCCAGCGGCCACGACAGCAGCAAAGGCAGTGCCACCGGCGCCAGCCACCACGCCATGTCGGTCGCCACCACGGTGCTGACGCCCAGCACCAAGGCCGCCAGCACCGACAGCGGCGCCAGCGCCGGCGCGGCGTCGG
>JALYUN010000213.1 GCA_030853725.1 Pseudomonadota bacterium
ATCTGGGCCAAAGCCAACAACCCGGCGCACGGTCGCATCGCCGAGCGCGTCGGCGCCCATCACGTGGTTTATCCCGAAGCCGACATGGGCGAACGCGTGGCCCACCTGGTCACCGGCAAGATGATCGACTTCATCGAATTCGACGATGGCTTTGCAATCGCGAAAACCCGAGCGCCGAAAGAAACACTGGACAAAACATTGCTCGAATCCGATGTCCGCCGCCGCCATGCGGTCACGGTGGTGGGCATCAAGCGCCGCCACCAGGATTTCATCTACGCGCAAGCCGAAACGGTGGTGAAGGCCGGCGACCTGCTGATCGTGGCCGGAGCCACCCGCGCGGTAGAGAAATTCGCGGCCAGGGTTTGACCCCGAGCTCGCTTGCGCTCACTGCCGCCCAAGGGGAATGCGCGCCTGCGGCCCGGCGAAGCCGGTTCCGCGGCTCTTTTTGATGGGTTCGCTGCCTTTCGCCGCCCTTTCACTGGCGTCGATTCGGCTTTTTCAGCCGTTCGTCAGACCAGTGTGCCGAAACCGGTTGGCGGGGCCATTTCGATGCGGGCGCGGCCGTGGTGCTTGGCGGTGTAGAGCCCGCGGTCGGCCCGGCTCAGCAGTTGCTCCAACGTCTGGCCGTGGCGCGGAAACACCGCAATGCCGGCCGAGAACGAACCCCGAGGCAGGCGACGCCGGCCGTTGTCGATGACTTCGGCCTGAAAGGCCTGCAGCAGCCGCTGCACCATCGCTTGCGCACCCTCGAAGTCGATGTCGGGCATCACAGCGACGAACTCCTCGCCGCCGTGCCGCACCACGATGTCGCTGCGCCGCAGAGTCTGCGTCAGCAAGGTCGCGAAAGCTTGCAGCACACGGTCGCCGGCGTCGTGGCCGTAGGTGTCGTTCAGCAGCTTGAAATGGTCCAGGTCCATCAGCACCACGCACAGGTTCGTACCCTGGCGGCGCGCCAGTTCCACCAGACCGGGCGCTGTGGCGAACAGGTGGCGCCGGTTGTGCAACGAAGTCAGCGGGTCGCGCAGGGCCTGTTCACGCAACTTCAGGTGCAGCATCTCGGTTTCGGCCATCTGGGCCTGCAGAGCGTTATTCAAGTCGGTCAGACGGCGCCTGTCGTCGTCGGCCGATCGTCCGAAATCGATCGCGGCATCGCGTTCGTGCTGAACGGTTTTGAGCTGATGTCCGACTTCCAAGGCGATGAAGCGGGCGCGGGCGCTGCGCCCGGCCAACTGCTCATAAAGCTGGTGCGCGACGCGAAACGCAGCCAGGGCCGCCGGCGCGTCGCCCGCCTGTTCGCAGGCGTCGCTCAGCGCCCGGTGCAGCGACATCAGGTCGTAGGGCTGGTCGTTCAGGCTGGCCGCCTGGCGGACCCGCAAAGTGTCTTCGGCCAATTGCCGGGCCAGGTGCGCTTCCCCGCGCGCCAGCAGACAGCGAGCTTTGACCCAGGCCACCAGCACCACGCCGTCGCCATCGGTCTGGTCGTCCAGCTGGCTGTTTTCGAGATGCTGCATGGCCAGGTCGATCTCGCCCACGCCCAGGTGGGCCAAGGCCAGCATCGGTGCACCGCGGCGGCGCACGCCGGGTGTCAGTTCGCCTTCTTGCTCGGTAATGAAGTCGACCATGGCGCGGGCGGCCGTCACGTCCCCGAGGGCGTGGTGCATCTGAATGAGGTTGATGGCGGCGGTGCTGACCACCTGCTGAGCACCCACCGCCCGCGCTTCGGCCAACGACTTTTCAGTCAGGCTGCGCGCGTCCTCGAAATTGAAGAGGTCACCGTGATAGCCCGCCAGGTTGCTGGTTGCGGTGATGCGCGGCCCCACCCAGCCCGTGCGGATCGCGCCGTCGATGGCGGCATAGAAGTGGCGCAGCGCCAACTCGATTTTCCCCAGGAGCTTGGCCGTGATGCCCCGGGAATTCGAGGCCAGGAAGCGGTACATCGGATCTGTTGGCAAGCCCACGCGCTGGTCGATCTCGTCCTGCAACAGTGCCGACGCGCGGCTCTCGCCACCGCGTCGCAGCCCGATCGCCTGCACCTCGTCGCAAAGGACGCTGCGCCGCGGATCGGCCCAAGTCGCGTTGGCAGCGCGCGCGCTGAAGGGCCTCTTCGGCAGTCGCCGAATCACCCACGCGCATTTCGATCAGCGCCAGATGCAACCAGCCGGCAGCCGCAGCTTCACCTTCCAGCGCGACCAGTTGCCGGCCGAAGTCGCGAGCTTCCAACGGCTGGAGGTATGTCAGCTCCCAGCCTCGCTGGTCCAGCGCCCGCCAATCGACGGAGCCCACCGCAGCGACCGGGGCGACTGCAGTGTTCGTAGCGCCCGTTCCGAAAGGGCCGGCGGGGTCAGCCACGGGCCCTCATCGCGGTGCGAGCCTGGACGAAGCCGAAGGCGTATTCGACCGCATCCAGCAGTTCACGTTCGTTGTCACCGCGTTCGCGTTCGCTCAGATAGAAGACGAAATCGACTTCGTGGCGGATATAGCGCGGCGCGAGGCGGTTGAGCGCCACGCAGGCCACGTCGGCAAGCAGTTCCGCCTGGTGCGACAAGCCCGGATAGCGGTCGGCATGGCGGTTGACGGTGTCGTAGACCGCGCGTTCGTTGTGGTTGCGTACCGAACTGAAGTCGGTGGGGACCGTGCTGTGTGGCAT
>JALYUN010000279.1 GCA_030853725.1 Pseudomonadota bacterium
CCGACGATGCCCTGCCAGCCGGCAAACTGCAGCACACCCGAGATCAGCGCCAGCACCAGCCCGAGCCCGAAGCCCACATACGGGATGAACACCGCCAAACCCGTGAACACGCCAACGGGAACGGCGAGGTCGAAACCGAACAACGCCAGCCCGACGCTGTAGAACACCGCCAGCACCACCATCACCAGCAACTGACCGCGCAGGTACTGGCCCAGCGTGGCGTCGCACTCGTCCACAAAACCGCGGGTGCGTTCGCGCGCCCGCAGCGGGATCAGGCCGGCAGCGCGCGCGATCAGGTTGTTCCAGTCCATCAGCAGGTAGAACAGCACCATCGGCACCAGCAACAGGTTGCCCAGCACCGCGAGCAGAATGCTGCCGCCGATGCGCGCCGAACTCAGCGCCGTGATCAGCCATTCTTCGAGGTTCGCGTCGAGGTACTTGAGCATGAAGGCCTTGATGCTCGCGGTGTCGAGCGCCACGTCGATGCCGAAGTGCGCGAGCCAGGGCGAGAGTTGCGTGTTTGCCCGGTCCGCCAGCAACGGAATCTGCTCACGCAGCAGCGGCACCTGCTTCGACAGGATCGGCACGATCAACAGCAGCACCGCCAGCACGATCACGATGGCCGCGACCTCGACGATCGTCACCGCCACGACCCGCGGCACGCGCCGCCGCGCGAGGCGCTCGACGAGCGGGTGCAGCATATAGGCGAGCACCGCGGCAACGATGAATGGCGTCAGCACCGGCCCCAGCAGCCAGACCACCACGGCGGTGGCGACGCTGATGGCGATCCAGGTAAAGGTTTGGCGTTGCGCTGCGGTGAAGGTCATGGTGATGGGTGGCGAGAAGCGCCCACCATGTGAACGGTGCGGGAATTCTACGGGGCGGCCGGCCTGGCGCCCGGCAAACGCGGCGATCAGTGCAGGCGCAACGGACCGCCGTCCCCACCGAGAGCGGCCAACCGGTCGGCGATCGACGCGCGATCGCTCGCATCGGACACGTGTTCGAGGTAGGTCGACAAGTCGCGCGCGGCAGCGGCGTCGAGGCCCAGATCGGCATACAGGAGCCCGCGGTCGCGTCGCTCCTCCCAGCCCTGCGGCAGCAGGACGACCAGGCGCTCCTGCACCTGCAGAAGGCGGCGCCGGTCATGTGCGGCGCGATGGATCTCCTTCAGGTTGCGCAGCAGGCGCGCGATCACCTCGCGGGCCGTTGCAGCCTGCAGGAACAGGCCCAGCGGGACGTCGAACTCGTCCTGCAGATCGCGTTTGCGCTTGTAGGGGGCGAGCCGGTCGTCTAGTTCGTCGCGTGACAGCGAATGGCCGGTGAACGGGTCGATCACGACTTCGCCCTGCTGGCGGCCGGTCGCCATGCGCAGCTTGATCAGGAAGTGGCCTGGGAACGACACCCCGCGCGCCGTCAGGCCGATCTGAGATGCCAATTCGATGTACAGGATGGCCAGCGTGATCGGGATGCCACGGCGCGTGTCGAGCACGCGGTGCAGGTAACTGTTGTCGGGGTCGTAGTAATTGTTGACGTTGCCGGCAAAGCCGAGCTCCTGGAAAAAGAAGCGGTTCAGGCAGCGCAGCCGCTGCACCGGCACGGCGTCGGCCGGGAAGCGTTGCTTCAGACGCACCCCGAGCGTGTCGATCGCGGCCAGCGCGGCTTGCATGTCGAGCTGCGGAAAGTCGTCCTGCGCGACCGACACGGCCGCCTCGACCAGCGACAGGCTCGCGTCGTCGGCAACGAGGGAGGCGAAGTATTCGAGCGCGGTTGGCGTCTCGAATGTCATGGGGCCCGGCATGGCGGAATTTTAAGCGCCGCTTCAGCCGCGGCGCATGAACTGCTGAAGCTTCATCCCACTCGCCAGCAACACGCCGAAGTACAACAGCGCCGCACCGCCCAGGCACAGCGCCAGCCAGCCGACGCGCTGCGCCTGGTGCGCAACAAGGCCGATCCAGTCGATGTGGCGTTCGGCCCAGAACAAAAGCCCGCCCAGCAGCGTGGCGGCGCCGAAAACCCGCAGCGTGAAGCCGCCCCAACCCGGCTCGGGCACGTAGGCACCGGCGCGCTTGAGCCCAACGAACAGCCAGACCGCGTTGATCAGCGCGCCCAGGCTCACCGACAGCGCCAGCCCCGCATGGCCGAT
>JALYUN010000295.1 GCA_030853725.1 Pseudomonadota bacterium
TCTTGCGGCCTTCCAGCTTGCGGATCACCGCCAGGTTGTTGGTGGTGCCGGCTTCCTGCACGCAACGCAGCAATTCGCGGGTGGCCATGTAGCTGTTGTGCAGCACATTGCCGGGCACGCTGATGGCCATGCCCGGGAACTGCGCCTGGTAGGCCGCGACGAACTCTTTCACACCCGGCAGGTCGAGACGCCAGTACCAGGTGGTGCCGAAGACACCGAAGATCTGCTCCGGCCCCAGGCCGTACACATCGGGCCAGTCTTGCTGGTTGTTGACCCAGGCGGCCTTCTTCTGCAGACCCAGTTGCACGACCTGCTGGCGCAGCGCCTTGATGTCGTCGCCCCCGATCGCGGTGGCCACCGCATTCGGCTTGATCTGCTGCAGCTTGAGCAGATAGGCGGAGAAGTCGCGCGTGTTCTGCGGCACCAGCAGTTCTTCGACCACGCGGCCGCCATTGGCTTCGATGATCTCGCGCGTGGCTTTCGACGTGCTGTGGCCCCACACGTAGTCGTTGGTCAGCAGCACCCAGTCCTTGCCCGCGGTCTTGATGGTGTTGCGCACGGTGGCGAGCGCGAAGTTGGTGCCGTTGCCGTCCCAGACGAATTTGGTGCGATGGCAGTTGACGCCGATTTCGGTGGGCGAGCTGGAATTGGTGTTGAGAAAAATGCAGCCGTACTTCTGCGCCACCTGAGAGATCGCATTGGCCACACCCGAATGCACCGCCCCGATCAGAAAGGCGGCGTCGTTGCGGCTGATCATGCGTTCGGCCACCCGCGATCCGGTGGCGGGGGTGGTTTCGGTGTCCATGTGGACGGCTTCGATCGGCCGCCCCAACACGCCGCCGTGGCTGTTGAATTCCTTGATCGCCATCATGGCGCCCAGGCGTTCCATGCCGCCACTGGCGCCGTACTGGCCACTGGAATCCATGGTGAGCCCCAACACCAGCGGCTTGGCCGCTGCGCTCTGCGCCCACACCCGGTTGTGTGCCCAGGGGCCGAAGAAGGCGCCGGCACCTGCCACGGCGGTGGCCATGGCGCCGACGAATCGGCGGCGCTCGGGTTGCGCTGGACAAGCGGGGGATACCGACATGACGGGAAGAACGGGAACAACGGAAAGATCGGCGCCAGGGGGGACGACGACAGGACGGTCTGCGTTGGACATGGTGATCTCCTAGCGGTGGGTCGGGGCCGGATGGCAGAAGCCGACGCTCAACTTCAGCGCGGAACGATGGCGACGCTGTTGAGCCTTTCCTGGGCTTCCAACAGCGATGCGATGAAACGATCGGCCAGTCCCAGGTTGGCGGCCTGGACGAAGCTCTGGTGCGCGGCCTCGGCGATGTACGCGGTGGTCGGCAGGCTTTCGGCCAGGTGGGTGTAGTAGCGCAAGTCTTTCTGCGCGCTGCCGATGGCGAACTTCAGGCCGTCGAGTTGACCGCTTTCCAGCATCGGGCCGATCATCATTCGCAAGATGCCGGAGTTGACCCCGCCGGCCGACAACACCTCGAACACCTTGGGCAGCGAAACCCCGGCCTTGGCGGCGGTGGCCATGCCCTCGGCGATCGACGCCGCCATCGTCATCGCCAGCATGTTGCTGACGAGCTTGACCACATGTCCATGTCCGGCGGGGCCGACATGAAAGATGTTTTCGCAGAAGGCCGCCAGCACGGGCTTGGCCAGCACGAAATCGTCGTCGCTGGCGCCGACCATCGCGTTCAGCCGCCCTTCTTCGGCTTCTTTCGGGGTGCGCGACAGCGGCGCGTCCACATAGCGGCAACCGCGTGCTTCGGCCGCCTGCCGCATGCGCGTGGTGGACGACGGCTCTGCGGTCGAGCAATCGATGATCAGCAGGCCCGGTGCGGCATGCGCAAGCAGGCCGTCTTCGCCCAGCAGGATGGCTTCGATCTGCGGCGTGCCGGTGACGCAGAGCACCACGGCGTCGGCGCCCTGAACCAGATCGCTGCGAGAGGACACCTCCAGCGCGCCACCGTCCAGCAGGTCCTGCAGCCGCGAACGGTCACGGTGCACCATGAAGCGCAGTCCGAAGCCCTTGGCCACCAGGTTGCGCGCCATGCCGTGCCCCATCATGCCGATGCCGATGAAACCGATCTGTTGTTGTGTCATGTCGTTGTCTCCGTTGAGCGGCATCAATCCGCGGTCGTTGTGAGGGGCATCGGCTGTCGGGCCTGCTGCCACATTCGGATCAGGCGCTGGTAGCGCGTGGCGACATCGGCGATCACGCCCGAGTCGTCGAGATGGCCTGCGAACCAGGCTTGCGCTGCCGTTGCGAACAAGGTGCGGCCGACCGCGAAACCCTTGCACAGCGGTTGCCGGGCCGCCACGCAGAATGCGTCCCACAGCTGATCTTCCCGGGCTTCGAGGCCCAGCAGCAGCACCCCCCGGCACCACGGATCGTTGCTGGCGATCACGTCCTGCAAGGCCGTCCAGGCTCTCGGGCCCGGCGGCGGCAGCTTCCACCAGTCGGGTCGGACGCCGGCACCGTAGATTTGCTGGACGGCCCTGACCACGGTCGATTCGTCTTGCGGATGGTCTGCCGGCGGAATCACCTCCAGCAGCAATTCGTGTCCCGAACGGCGGCATGCGTCATGCAGGTTTTGCACGGTTTCGATCTGGCGCGCTGCCAGTTCGGCCGCGTCGTCCGGGTGGTGGAAAACAAGGCACTTGACGACATGCTCGGTGGGCCATGCGATCAGGGCCTGACCGACATTGGCACCGTCTTCGAAGGCGAGCGGCCGCGAGC
>JALYUN010000199.1 GCA_030853725.1 Pseudomonadota bacterium
GCAGCAAGGTGCGGGCGCTGCGGTAGCGCAGCCGCGGCTGGCGGTCGGTGGCGCGGTTAACGATGGCCCGAAGGGGCTCGGCGATCGGCTGCGCCAGGGTCCACGGCAGCCGCATCGGTTCGCGCCCTTGCGGCGGCAGATTGAGCAGTACCTGCAAGATGTCGGCGTGAGGCAATGCGGGCAGTCCCGTGAGCAAAGCCTGCAAGACGATTCCGCAGGCCAGCACGTCTTGCTCGGCTGCCAACCGGCGCGAGCGCAGCGCTGCGGCGTCCAGTGTCTGCGAAGCGCGCATCGGATCGTCGGCGGTTGCCATTTCCTGCGCCACCGCCAGCCCCGCCACCCGCAACCGGCCGCGCTCGTCCAGCAGCATCAGGAACGGTTGCAGATCGTGATGCGCCAGGCCGGCTTCATGCGCGTAGGCAAGACCTTGCAAGCATTGGGCGGCGAGCGCCGCGGCCTCGCGTCCGGACAGGCCGTGCGGCGGCAGGCGGTCGGCCAACGTGGCCGCATCGCCGAGTTCGTGCAGCACGAACGGCCAGCCGTCCTGGACCCCGCTTTCCACCACCGCCGCCAAGTGGGGGTGCTTGAGTCGCGAAGCCGAACCCATCGACTGGCGCCAGTAGGCGAGCGCAGCGGCATCGGCTGGTTGCACACGTGGCAGCACCAGCATCTGTTCATGCTTGCCGCCCGGGTCGGTTACTTGCCAGGCCATCGTGCGCTCGCTCTTGCCCAGCAGCCGCAAAAGTTGCCAGCGGCCGAACCACCGGATCGCCGGGCCCGCTCGGGCGGCCGAAGATTCGGACGGGGGTTCAGGGGACGGGGCGCTCATCGCCGGTCGATTGGAGCCTCCCAACCGTTGCGCCGGAGGGCGGATCAGCACCCGAAATCCCCGACACATCACCCTGTCACCCCGCAAGGCTCGCAGGCCGTATGCCAAAATCGCTAAGCTAAGCGCGGGTGTTCAGGCCCAGGTCACAAACAGCAGCCTGCGCAGGCGAACCCGGAGAATCCCATGAGCAGCGAACTGATCAAGCATGTCACCGACGCTTCCTTCGGCAGCGATGTACTGCAGGCCGACAAGCCGGTGTTGGTGGATTACTGGGCCGAGTGGTGCGGGCCCTGCAAGCAGATCGCGCCGATCCTCGATGAAGTCTCGAAGAGCTACGACGGCCGGGTCCAGATTGCCAAGATGAACGTCGATGAAAACCGTGAAGTGCCGGGCAAATACGGCATTCGCGGCATCCCCACGCTGATGTTGTTCAAGGGCGGCGAACTCGCGGCCACAAAGGTCGGGGCGTTGTCCAAAGCGCAGTTGACGGCGTTTCTCGACGGTCATCTACAATCCCCAGAGGGCGTTGGTTCCAGTCAGGTTTGATTGAACAAGTCTGACTGAAGCCGAAGCCCCGGTTTTCAGTTCTCGTTTCGACACAGCCGCTTCGCAGCGCACCTGCTGGCCCACGCCAGCACTTCAACGGCCCCGGCCCTGAGCGCGAAGCGGCCATCCGTCTCCACCACGTTCAGACCCGGCCGCCCCGCGGCTCCCTGCCTCAAGGCGCGCGCTCGCTCGTGTGCCGACCTGCACCCTGGGTGCCCCCTTCATGCATCTCTCAGAACTCAAAGCCCACCCTATCGCCGAGCTGATCGCCATGGGCGAAACGCTCGAGATCGAGAACGCCCAGCGCATGCGCAAGCAAGAGCTGATGTTCGCGATCTTGAAGAAGCGCGCCCGCGCCGGCGAACAGGTGTTCGGAGACGGGGTGCTGGAAGTGCTGCCCGATGGCTTCGGCTTCCTGCGCAGCATCGAAGCCAGCTACATGGCCAGCACCGATGACATTTACCTGTCGCCGAGCCAGGTGCGGCGCTTCAACCTGCACACGGGTGATCTGGTCGAAGGCGAAGTGCGTGTGCCGAAAGACGGCGAGCGCTACTTCGCGCTGGTGAAGGTCGACCGCATGAACGGCCTGACACCCGAGGAGAGCAAGCACAAGATCATGTTCGAGAACCTGACGGCGCTGTTCCCGAAAGAGCAGTTCCGCCTCGAACGCGACATCAAGGGCGAAGAAAACATCACCAGCCGCATCATCGATTTGATCGCGCCGATCGGCAAAGGCCAGCGCGCCTTGCTGGTCGCGCAGCCGAAGACCGGCAAGACGGTCATGATGCAGCACATCGCCCATGCGCTGGTGGCCAACCACCCCGAGATTCATCTGATCGTGCTGCTGGTGGACGAGCGGCCGGAAGAAGTGACCGAGATGCTGCGCACCGTGCGCGGCGAGGTCATCAGCAGCACTTTCGACGAGCCCGCGGCACGCCACGTGCAGGTCGCCGAAATGGTGATCGAACGCGCCAAGCGGCTGGTTGAAATGAAGAAAGACGTGGTGATCCTGCTGGACTCGATCACGCGTTTGGCCCGCGCCTACAACAATGTACTGCCGTCGTCTGGCAAGGTGCTGTCGGGCGGTGTCGACGCCAACGCCTTGCAGCGCCCCAAGCGCTTCTTCGGTGCCGCGCGCAATACCGAGGAAGGTGGCACGCTGACGATCATCGGCACCGCGCTGGTGGACACCGGCTCGAAGATGGACGAGGTCATCTACGAGGAATTCAAGGGCACCGGCAATTGCGAGATCCACCTGGACCGGCGCATGGCTGAGAAGCGGGTCTATCCGTCGATCCTCATCAACAAGAGCGGTACCCGGCGCGAAGAACTGCTGTTGAAGCCGGAAATCCTGCAGAAGAGCTGGATCCTGCGCAAGCTCCTCTACCCGATGGACGAGATCGAGGCGATGGAGTTCATTCTGGAGAAGATGAAGGCCACCAAGAACAACCTCGACTTCTTCGACATGATGCGCCGAGGCGGTTGATAGAATCATCGGTTGTTTCAACCCGACCAAGTGCGACGTGTCCAAGTGTTGAATCCATTTCCGGAACAGCGCGCACGACGTGGCTAGTCAGTCATTCCATTCAAAGGCTTCCCATGAAAGACGGCATTCACCCCAACTACCGCGAGGTCTGCTTCCAGGACCTTTCGAACGGCTTCAAGTTCGTCACCCGGTCGTGTCTCCAGAGCAAAGAGACAATCAAGATGGAAGACGGCCGTGAATTGCCGTTGATGAAATTGGAAAGCACCAGCGAGACGCATCCGTTCTATACCGGCACGCAGAAGAGCATCGACAACCTGGGTGGCCGGGTCGAGAAATTCCGCAACAAATTTGCGCGCGTGGGCATGAAGAAGCCGCCCGCTGCTGCGCCCGAAGCCGCAACCGAGGCCGCTGGCGACTAATCCGCGGGCACGGCGGCCGCGACCGGTTGCCGCCATTCTCCATGCAGAACCGATCAGGCAGCCGCGGCTGCCTTTTTAACGCCCGGTGAACAGCCCGAAGCCCGCCCTGGTGACGCAACGCGCCGCCAAACGCCTGCCGCGGATTCCGCTGCTGCTGCTGTGTGCCGCCTATGTGCTGCCCGGCGTGTTCGGACGCGACCCGTGGCGCAATGCCGACCTCACCGCGTTCGGCCAGATGGTGGCGATCGCCGACGGCCGCACTCCGTGGTGGGCGCCGACACTCGGCCAGGTACCGGCCGACACCGCGCTGGTGACGCACTGGCTGGGCGCAGCCTTCATTTGGCTCACCAGTGGCTGGCTCGACCCGGCGCTGGCCGCGCGCATTCCGTTTGCGCTGCTTTTGGCGTTGACGATGTCGCTGGTCTGGTACACGAGCTTCCACTTGGCGCGCACCGAAGCCGCGCAGCCGGTGCCCTTCGCTTTCGGCGGCGAAGCCGCACCGATCGACTACGCCCGCGCGATTGCCGACGGCTCGGTGCTGGCCCTGATCGCAACGCTCGGGTTGCTGCAACTCGGCCACGAAACCACCCCCGAGTTGGGGCAGCTCTTCGCCACCGGACTCTTCAGCTATGCACTGGCTGCAGCGCCCTACCGCGTGCTGCGCTCGCGCGTGGCCATCTTGATCGCGTTGCCGCTGTTGGCCGGCAGTGGCGCGCCGAGCATGGCCATGGCGGCCGGGCTGGCGGGACTTCTGGTCTGCGCGCTGTCGCGCTACGCCCAAGTTCGGTCGTTCACGATCTGGCTGGCAGTGTCGATGGCACTGGCGGCGCTGATCGCCAACGTGTTCGGGGCCTGGCGCTGGCGCACCAGTGAGCTCGCATCGCTGGATATCCCGGCCCTGGCACGCCAGTGGCTGTGGTTCCTGTGGCCGGCGTGGCCCCTGGCGCTGCTCACACTCTGGCGCTGGCGTCGTCAGGTGGCTCATCGACATTTGTCGGTGCCGTTGACGACGGTGCTGGTGGCGCTGGGCGCCAACGTCGCGATGGGCGGTTCCGACCGCGCGCTGTTGCTGGGATTGCCGGGCTTGGCGGTGCTGGCAGCATTCGCGCTGCCCACGCTGAAACACAGCGCGGCAGCCGCTATCGACTGGTTCTCGATGGTGTTCTTCACGGTCTTCGCGGGCGCCGGATGGGTCATCTATGCCTCGGTGCAAACCGGCATTCCGGCCCAACCAGCAGCCAACGTGGCGCGCTTGGCACCCGGCTTCGTGGCCCAATTCTCGATCGGCGCGTTGGTGCTGGCGCTGACAGCAACGCTGGCCTGGATCTGGCTGCTGTACTGGCGTACCAGTCGGCAGCGCGAAGCCTTGTGGCGTAGCCTGGTACTGCCGGCCAGCGGCGTGGCACTCTGCTGGCTGCTGGTGATGACGCTCGGGCTGAGGCTGGCGGACTACGCCCGCAGTCCGCGGCCGCTGGTAGCGCTGCTGACCACCCGGATTCCTGCCGATGTCTGCATCGCTGCGCCCGGGCTCTCGCCGGTGATGGTGGCGGCACTCGAGTACTTCGGCGGTTGGCAGGTAGACGCCCGCGCCGGGGCAGTCGACGGCGTCTGTCCGGTGCTGTTGTCGATCGAGCGCGGCAGCGTGCAGGCGGCGCCGCCAAAGCCCGCGGGCTGGAGCCGCGCGACCGTGTTGCAGCATCCGACCGACCGCGACGAAACAATCTTGATCTACCGCCGTGCGACTTCGCGCACTACATCCCCCTGAGCAAGCGCCTCCGGTGGCGCCTGGCGCACCCGCAGCGCCGGGAACACGATCCGAAAGCTGCTGCCCTTGCCGAGTTCGCTGTGCAGTTCGACTTCACCGCCATGGCGCTGGGCCACATGCTTGACGATCGACAGGCCGAGACCAGTGCCACCGGTGTCGCGTGAGCGGCTGCCGTCGACGCGATAGAAGCGCTCGGTCAGGCGCGGCAGGTGTTCGCGTGCAATGCCGAGGCCACTGTCGCTGATCTCCAGCGAACCACCGCCATCGGCACGCCAGTGCCAGCGCACATCGATCCGGCCGCCGGCAGCGGTGTAGCGCACCGCATTGTTGAGCAGGTTCGTAACGGCGCTGTAGATCTCGGCTTCGCTGCCCGCCACTTCAGCGTCGATCGGCTCGTTCAGTTCGACGACATGACGGCCTGCCGAAAGCGCCAGCGCTTCGGCGCGCGCGCGCTGCAGCATCTCTGCCACCGGCAGCCAGCGATCGGCGCCGGGTGGTGGGCTGCCTTCCAGTTTGGCCAGCGTCAACAAGTCACCCACCAGGGTCTGCATCCGGTTGGTCTGCTGCTGCATCAGCTCCAGGATGCGGCTGTTCTCTGCGTCGGTCAGTTTGAGCCGCGTCAAGGTTTCAACGAAGCCGGCCAGCACCGTCAACGGCGTGCGGATCTCGTGCGAGACATTCGCGACGAAGTCCCGGCGCATGGCTTCTGCGCGTTCTTGCTCGGTCACGTCTTGCGACAGCACCAGCTTCTTCGATTGACCATAGGGCCTGATGACCACCGACAGCGTCGTCCGGCCGAGCGGCCCGCTGAAGACCACGGTCTCGTCGAAGCGCCCTCCCTGCAGCAGCGCCACGAACGCCGGCATGCGCACGAGGTTGGTGACCCGCTGACGCAAATCGCGCACCGGGTCGAGCCCGAAATGCTGGGCCGCAACCGAATTGCACCAGTCGATGCTGTCGCTGCCGTCGAGCATCAGCACGCCATTGGGTGAGGCCTCGATCGCCGACAGGAACTGCGCCAGCCGCTGCTGCTCATCGCGGATGCTGCCTTCGCGCGCGCGCAGTTCACGCTCGATCCGGTAGGCGAGTTCGCCCCAAAAGCCCGTGTCCCGAGGCGCCTGAGTGGACTGCGGGCCCCGAAGCCAGCTCATCAGCGATTGCCCACGCCAGGCGTCGCGCAGCACCAGCGCCACCAGCATCAAGGCCGCGCCCAAGAGGGCAAACGGCACCGGCAGCAACGGGTGCGTCAACAACCCGATCACGCCGCCAACGGCCGCCCCCAGCACCACCAGCAGCAGCGCCTTCAAAGATCGCGCCAGTCCCCAGCCCATGAATCGCTCGGGTCGGCGTTTCAGGCCGCAACGCGGTCTAGCGGCCGGGCAAGCCGGTAGCCGGCGCCGCGCACGGTTTCGATCAAGGCCGCACTTTGCACGGTTGCCAACGCTTCCCGCAGCCGCTTGACATGCACGTCGACGGTTCGTTCTTCGATGTAGACATGGTCGCCCCAGACCCGGTCGAGCAACTGGGCTCGGCTGTGCACGCGCTCCGGGTTCGTCATCAGGAAGTGCAGCAGGCGGAATTCCGTCGGGCCGACCTTGACCTCTCGCAGCGTGGCATCCAGCTGGCGCGTGACACGGCGCGTCGCCGGGTCGAGTCGCAAGCCATCGACTTCGACCGCCGCATCCAGCGCCTGCGGTGCCTTGCGCCGCAACACCGCGCGAACGCGCGCCAGCATTTCATTGACCGAGAAAGGCTTGGTCAGGTAGTCGTCGGCGCCTGCGTCGAGCCCGGCGATCTTGTCGGCTTCTTCGGCGCGCGCAGTGAGCATGATGATTGGCAGTTCGCGCGTGCGCGCGTCGCCGCGCCAATGCCGCGCCAGCGCCAGCCCCGATTCACCGGGCAGCATCCAGTCGAGCATCACCAGCGCGGGCAACACGCGGTCCACCGCCTGCTGCGCAGCCTTGGCGTCGCCAGCGATCGACACCTCGAAACCTGCATGACGCAAATTGATGGCGATCAGCTCGGCGATCGCCGTTTCGTCTTCCACCACCAGCACGGCACTCACCGAGTCTGGCCGTGCATCAACGGATGACGCTTTCGACATCGTCGAGCGGGGTGTGCCGCACGTCGGTGCCCTTGACGACATAGATGATGGCTTCAGCCAGGTTCTTGGCGTGGTCGCCCACGCGCTCGATCGCCTTGGCGACGAACACCAGGTCGATTGCAGAAGAGATGGTGCGCGGGTCTTCCATCATGTAGGTGATGAGCTTGCGCATCAGGCCGTTGAACTCCTGGTCGATCTGATCGTCCTGCCGCAGCACTTCGAGCGCCCGCGTGGTGTCCAGCCGCGCGAAGGCGTCGAGCGCCTTGCGCAGTTGCGCGATCGCCAGGTCGGCTTCGAAGCGCAAGTCGGCCACCGGCAGCCGCAGCCGCGTCGACACGCCCGTGTCCATCAGCCGCTGCACGGTTCGTGCGATGCGCGCCGCTTCGTCACCCACCCGCTCCAGGTTGGCGATGGTCTTGCTGACGGCGATCAGCAGGCGCAGGTCGCGCGCCGTGGGCTGACGCCGCGCGATGATGGCCGACAGGTCGCGGTCGATTTCGACTTCCATCTGGTTGACGCGCTCTTCCTTGCGCAGCACGGTCTCGGCGACCTCGGCGCTGAACTGCGTCAGCGCGTAGAGGGCCTGCTCGACCTGGGACTCGACCAGGCCGCCCATTTCCAGCACGCGGTTGGAGATGCCGCTGAGTTCAGCGTCGAACTGGGTCGAGAGGTGCTTGTCGCTCATCGTGTGTTCCTGAAATGCTCAGCCGAAACGGCCGGTAATGTAGTCCTCGGTGTCTTTCTGCTTCGGCTTCATGAAGAGTTCAGACGTGGGGCCGAATTCGACCAGATCCCCGAGATACATATAAGCGGTGTAGTCGCTGCAGCGGGCCGCTTGCTGCATGTTGTGGGTGACGATGACCACCGTGTAATCGGCTTTCAGCTCGTGGATCAGTTCCTCGATCTTGCCGGTAGAAATGGGGTCGAGTGCCGAACAAGGTTCGTCCAGCAGCAGCACCTCGGGCTTGATGGCAATGCCGCGCGCAATGCACAGCCGCTGCTGCTGCCCGCCCGAAAGGCCGGCGCCGCTTTGCGTCAGCTTGTCCTTGACCTCGCCCCACAGCGCCGCCTTCTTCAGCGCCCATTCGACTCGCTCGTCCATCTCTACGCGCGGCAGCGACTCGAAGAGGCGCACACCGAAGGCGATGTTGTCGTAGATCGACATCGGGAACGGGGTCGGCTTCTGAAACACCATGCCGATCTTCGCGCGCACCAACGAGACGTCGAGCTTGCGGCTCAGCATGTCTTCGCCGTCGAGCAGTATCGTGCCTTCGGCGCGCTGTTCCGGGTAGAGCTCGAACATGCGATTGAAGGTGCGCAGCAAGGTGCTCTTGCCGCAACCCGAAGGACCGATGAAGGCCGTGACCTTGTTCTCCGGAATATCCAGATTGATGTGCTTCAGAGCCTGGAAGCCCCCGTAGTAGAAGTTCAGGTCCCGTACCGTGACCTTGGCTTTCTCCTTGATCAGCGTTTCGACCTTGGCGTCCATCTGCGGGGCTTTCATTGTTTGTTGCGAAACAGCACGCGCGCCAGGATGTTCAGCATCAGCACGCCCACCGTGATGATGAACACCCCCGCCCACGCCAGTTCGCGCCAGTTTTCGTAAGGACTCATTGCGAACTTGAAGATGGTCACCGGCAGGCTGGCCATCGGCTGGGTCAGGTTCACCGACCAGAACTGGTTCGATAACGCCGTGAACAGCAGCGGCGCGGTTTCACCGGCGATCCGTGCCACCGCCAGCAGCATGCCGGTGACGACACCGGCGCGCGCCGACTTCAGGGTCACCGACATGATCACCTTCCACTTCGGCGTACCCAGCGCATAGGCCGCTTCGCGTAGCCCGTTCGGTATCAGGCTCAACATGCCGTCGGTGGTGCGGATCACCACCGGGATCACGATCAGCGCCAACGCCAGCGTGCCAGCCAGGGCCGAGAAACCGTGAAACGGCGCCACGATCACGCTGTAGATGAACAGGCCGATCACGATCGACGGCGCCGACAGCAGGATGTCGTTAATGAACTGAGTGGTGCGGCCGAGCCAGGTGCGCTGACCGTATTCAGCCAGGTAGACACCCGCCATCACCCCGACCGGCGTGCCGACCGCGGTGGCCAGCACCACCATCACCAGCGAACCGAAGATCGCATTCGACAAACCGCCTTCGGACATCGGCGGCGGTGTCATCTGCGTGAAGACCGCAAAAGTCAAGCCACCGATGCCGAGCCGCACGGTTTCGATCAGGATCCACGCCAGCCAGAACAAGCCGAATGCCATCGCAGCCAGCGACAACGCCAAGGCAACTGCGTTGACGCGCTTGCGGCGCCGGTGCATCGACATCCGGCCTGCGTCCAGTGCAGACAATGTCGTCATGCGCGTGTTCCCTCGTTGCGTTTCAGGCGCGACAGCAGCAGCTTGGAGAACCCCAGCACGATGAAGGTGATCACGAACAGGATCAAGCCCAGATAAATCAACGAAGCCTGGTGCAGACCCGGGCTGGCTTCGGCGAACTCGTTGGCCAGCGCCGAGGTGATGCTGTTGGCAGCCTCGAACAGCGACAGCGAATTCAACTGGTTGAAGTTGCCGATCACGAAGGTCACCGCCATGGTTTCACCGAGCGCACGGCCGAGGCCCAGCATGACCGCGCCGACCACGCCTGACTTGGTGTAGGGCAGCACCACCTTCCAGACCACTTCCCAGGTGGTGGAGCCGAGGCCGTAGGCCGACTCCTTCAACATCGGCGGCGTGGTCTCGAAGACATCACGCGTGACCGAGGCGATGAACGGGATCACCATGATCGCCAGGATGATCCCGGCCGACAAAATGCCGATGCCGACCGGTGCACCCGAGACCAGCGCACCCAGCACCGGCACGCCGCCCAGCAGCGATTGCAGCGGCTGCTGAACGAAGCGCGCCAGGATCGGGCCGAACACCAGCAGACCCCACATGCCGTAGACGATCGACGGCACCGCAGCCAGCAATTCGATCGCGATACCGAGCGGGCGGCGCAGCCAGCCCGGTGACAGCTCGGTCAGGAACAGCGCGATGCCGAAGCTCACCGGCACTGCGATCAGCAACGCAATAAAGGAGGTGGCAAGCGTGCCGTAGATCATCACGAGCCCGCCGAAGTGCTCGTTGACCGGGTCCCATTCGCTGTGCCAGATGAAGGCCGGGCCGTATTCGACGATGGCGGGCCAGGCGCCAACGATCAGCGAGCCGATGATCCCTGCCAGCAGCGCCAGGGTGACCCAGGCCGCCGCGTGTGCCGCAAACGAGAATGCCGCATCGGCCCACGGCAGGCGTCTCTTGCGCGGAGGGGGCTTGCCGCCGGTGATCGTGCGCTGCAAGGTCGAATCCGGCTGGTAGGGTGAGGCTGGAAGTGTAGCGACAGTCATGGTGCCCCCAAGCTCGCTGGCGCTCGCTGCCCCCCGAGGGGGATGCACGCCTACGGCCCGGCGAAGCCGGTTCCGTGGCTCTGGCTCGATTGAAATTCGGTGTGCGCGGATTTCACTGGCGTCATGAGGCGACGCTGTGAAACCCGGGCGCGGCCTCTACTTGTAGGCGACCGGCTTGCCGGCCGCGTCGCCGATGCTGTTCCAGGACTTGTGGATCAGCGCAGTGACCGTATCGGGCATCGGCACATAGTCGAGGTCACTGGCCATCTTGTCGCCATTGGCATAGGCCCAGTCGAGGAACTTCAACACCGCTGCGCCCTTTTCAGGGTTCTCTTGCTTCTTGTACATCAGGATGAAGGTGGCACCGGTGATGGGCCACGAGTCCTTGCCGGGTTGCTCGGTCAGCACCTGATAGAAGCTCTTGTCCCAGGCAGCGCCCGCGGCGGCGGACTTGAAGCTGGCGTCGTCGGGCGCGACGAAGTTGCCAGCGGCATTCTTCAGCATGACATACGACATCTTGTTCGCTGTGGCATAGGCGTATTCGACATAGCCGATCGAATTCGGCAGCCGCTGCACGAAACCGGCCACGCCTTCGTTGCCCTTGCCGCCGACACCGGTCGGCCAGTTCACCGCAGCGCCTTCACCGACCTTCGACTTCCATTCGGGGCTGACTTTCGAAAGGTAGTTGGTGAAGATGAAGCTGGTGCCCGAACCATCGGCGCGGCGCACCGCGGCGATGGTGGCGTCCGGCAACGCGACGCCCGGGTTCAGCGAAGTGATCGCCGCGTCGTTCCACTTGGTGACTTTACCGAGGTAAATTTCACCCAGCACGGCGCCGGTCAGCTTCAGCTGGCCGGGCTTGACGCCGCTGATGTTGACAACCGGCACGACCCCGCCCATCACGGTCGGAAACTGCACCAAGCCGTCCTTTGCCAGTTCCTCGTCCTTCAACGGCGCGTCGGAAGCACCGAAGTCGACCGTCTTGCCGCGAATCTGCCGGATGCCGGCCGAAGAGCCTACCGATTGGTAGTTGATCTTGTGGCCGGTGGCCTTGTAGTAGGCGTCGGCCCATTTCGCGTACAGAGGTGCAGGGAACGACGCACCGGCACCGGTGACGTCCTGTGCCAGCACGTTCTGGGTCATGGCGGCGGCCAGCAGCGCACCGGTGGCGGCCAGTCTAGACATCGTGGTGTTCATGCAAGAGCCTTGGTCGTTGGTTTCAACGAACCAGACTCTAGGCACCGCAGATGACAGCTTCGTGACGGCCCGCCGCTTTGTGGCGCCGGGCCAGGCCCGCCACCGAAGCGTCACGGTTCCGTCATGCCGTCGTCAACCGACCCGAGCACGCCCCGGATCACGCGGCGGCGGCCGCAGCGGCAATGCGTTCGGCGCATTGCCGGCCCAGCACCGCGTCACGCGCTTCGACCATCACGCGCAGCAACGGCTCGGTGCCCGACGGCCTGATCAGCACCCGGCCGTCGGCGGCAAGCTGTTGTTCGGCCGATGTGCGCGCCGCACTCACCGCCGAATCCTGCGTCCAGTCGCTGCCCGGCCGCAGCCGGACATTGATGAGGGTCTGTGGGCACAGCACAACGCCCTCGAGCAGCCCAGACAAGGTGCCTCCGCTGCGGCGTACGGCCTGCAAGATCTGCAGTGCACTGACGATGCCGTCGCCGGTGGTGTGCCGGTCCAGCGCCAGCAGATGGCCCGAACCTTCGCCGCCCAGGTGCCAGCCACGTGCCGTCAGCTCCTCGAGCACGTAGCGGTCGCCGACTTTGGCTCGCACCAGCACCACGCCCAGCCGCGCCAGAGCTTGCTCGACCGCAATGTTCGTCATCAGTGTGCCCACCACGCCGGCCACCGGCTTGTTCTGCGCCAGGCGGTCGGCCGCCAACACGTAGAGCAGCTCGTCGCCGTTGTACAGGCGCCCCATGGCGTCGACGATCTGCAGCCGGTCGGCGTCGCCGTCGAGTGCGATGCCGTAGTCGGCACGGTGTTCGGCCACCGCAGCCACCAGCGCTGCGGGTGCGGTCGCGCCGACGCCGTCGTTGATATTCAAGCCATCGGGACTACAGCCGATCTTGACGACCGTCGCGCCGAGTTCGTGAAACACATCGGGCGCCACATGGTAGGCCGCGCCGTGCGCCGCATCGACCACGATCGTCATGCCTTTCAGCGATAGCGAATGCGGCACGGTGCCCTTGCAGAACTCGATGTAGCGCCCGCTGGCGTCGTCCAGACGCCGCGCCTTGCCGAGGCCCGCCGAATCGACCCAACGCGGTTCGCGCTGCAGTTCTTCTTCGACGGCCATTTCCCATGAATCGGGCAGCTTCTCACCGGCCGCCGAGAAAAACTTGACACCGTTGTCGGCGAAGGCGTTGTGCGAAGCGCTGATGACGACGCCCAGGTCGAGCCGTAGGGCGCGCGTCAAGTAGGCCACGCCGGGCGTCGGCAGTGGCCCGCTGAGCCAGACATCGACCCCGGCCGATGCGAAGCCGGCTTCGAGCGACGATTCAAGCATGTAACCCGAGATGCGCGTGTCTTTGCCAATCATCACCGCAGGACGCGCCTGCGTGCGGCGCAACACCTGCCCCACCGCGTGGCCCAGGCGCAGCATGAAGTCCGGCGTGATGGGCGGTTGCCCGACTGTGCCGCGAATGCCGTCGGTGCCGAAATAGCGTCTGCTCAAGACTGGTCCTTGGTGTGTGCCCGGATTTTCGCGCCGTCCACCGCCTGCCAGACCTTCAACGCATCGACGGTTGCTGCCACATCGTGCACACGAACGATCGATGCGCCGCGCTCGACCGCGCACAGCGCCGCGGCCACGCTGCCCGCCAGTCGTTCACCGCGCGATCGGCCCGTGACCGCACCGAGCGTACCTTTGCGCGACCAACCGACCAGCAACGGGCGCCCCACGACGAGCAACTCGGCCTGACGCGCCAGCAACGCCAGGTTGTGCGCATCGGTCTTGCCGAAGCCGATGCCGGGGTCGAGCACGGTTCGCTCGCGCGCGATCCCAGCGGCTTCGCAGGCGCGCAACGCCGCAGCCAGGAAGCCGGCAACATCGGCCACCACGTCGGCGTAACTTGGCGCCTGTTGCATGGTTTCAGGCGCGCCCTGGATGTGCATCAGGCACAGCCCGGCGCCGGGATGTGCCGCCAGGCACTCGAGGCAGCCGGCCATCGAGAACCCGCGAACGTCGTTGACGATGTCGACACCCAGCCCGAGCACAGCCCGCATCACCTGCAGATCGCTGGTGTCGACCGACACCGGCACCCCGAGCGTCAACGCATGGCGCAGCACGGGCAACAGACGCGTCAGTTGGGCGTCGGTGGGCACCGGATGCGCGCCCGGGCGGGTTGATTCCGCGCCCAGGTCGAGGATGTCGGCACCCTGCTGCACCAAACGATTGCAGTGTGCGATGGCGGCGCCGGCCTCGGCGTGCAGCCCGCCGTCCGAGAACGAATCGGGCGTGATGTTGACGATGCCCATCACCCGCGGCTGATGCAGATCGATGCGGAAACGGGTAGTCTGCCAGTGCATGAATCGTAAAAACGGGGCCTTGGCCCCGTTTGTCTTTCAGATCGGTGAGCCGCCTCGGCTGCTCACGCGGCCGCTGGCGCGCTGTCGGTACCGACCGGAGGGGTTGGGCCACCTGGCGGCTTCGACGACACCGGGCTCCAGTCTTTCGGCGGACGCGGCGGCTTGCCGCCCATGATGTCGTCGATCTGTTCGGCGTCGATGGTTTCCCATTCCAGCAGCGCCTGCGCCATCGCATGCATCTTGTCCTTGTTGTCCTCGATCAACTTGCGTGCCGCACCGTATTGCTCGTCGATGATGCGGCGGATCACGCCGTCGACCTTGCGCATGGTGTCTTCCGACATGCTGGTGGTCTTGGTGACCGAGCGGCCGAGAAACACCTCGCCTTCGTTTTCGGCGTAGACCATCGGGCCCAACTCGTCGGTCATACCATAGCGGGTCACCATGTCGCGGGCTATGGACGTGGCACGTTCGAAGTCATTGCTGGCGCCGGTGGTCATCTGGTTCATGAACACTTCTTCCGCGATACGGCCGCCGAACAACACACTGATGGTGCTGAGCATGCGCTCCTTGTCCATGCTGTAGCGGTCACCTTCGGGCAATTGCATCGTCACGCCGAGCGCACGACCCCGCGGAATGACTGTCACCTTGTGCACCGGATCTGTCTTGGGCATCAGGCGGGCCACCAGCGCATGACCCGCTTCGTGATAGGCCGTGTTCTTGCGTTCGTCTTCCGGCATCACCATGGACTTGCGCTCGGGGCCCATCATGATCTTGTCTTTGGCCTTCTCGAAGTCGACCATCTCTACGACGCGCCCGTTGCGTCGAGCGGCGAAGAGTGCCGATTCGTTGACCAGGTTGGCAAGGTCGGCACCGCTGAAGCCCGGTGTGCCCCGTGCCAGGATATCCGCGCGGATGTCCTGCCCCACCGGCACCTTGCGCATATGGACGTTCAAGATTTGCTCGCGGCCGCGCACGTCGGGCAGCGTGACATACACCTGGCGGTCGAAGCGGCCCGGGCGCAGCAGTGCCGGGTCGAGAATGTCGGGCCGGTTGGTGGCGGCCATCACGATCACGCCCACGTTGGTCTCGAAGCCGTCCATCTCCACGAGCATCTGGTTCAGCGTTTGCTCGCGTTCGTCGTTGCCGCCGCCGAGGCCGGCACCGCGGTGGCGGCCAACAGCGTCGATTTCATCGATGAAGATGATGCAGGGCGCGCTCTTCTTGGCTTGCTCGAACATGTCGCGCACGCGCGCCGCACCGACGCCCACGAACATCTCGACGAAGTCAGAGCCGCTGATGCTGAAGAACGGCACTTTGGCTTCACCGGCAATCGCCTTGGCCAGCAAGGTCTTGCCGGTGCCCGGAGGGCCGACCAGCAACACGCCACGCGGGATCCGGCCACCAAGCTTCTGGAATTTCTGTGGGTCTTTCAGGAAGTCGACCAGCTCTTTGACTTCTTCCTTGGCCTCGTCGCAGCCGGCCACGTCGGCGAAGCTGGTGGTGTTGTTGGCTTCATCGAGCATCCGTGCCTTGCTCTTTCCGAAGCTGAAGGCACCACCCTTGCCGCCGCCTTGCATCTGGCGCATGAAGTAGATCCAGACGCCGATCAACAGCAACATCGGACCCCAACTGACAAGGATGCTCATTAGCAGTGAGGGCT
>JALYUN010000347.1 GCA_030853725.1 Pseudomonadota bacterium
ACTTGCGCAGCCGTTTGGGCTGGGGCGACGTGTATGCACTCGCCCCGCTCGACGAAGCCGATACGCGGCTCGCGCTGCGCGCCGAAGCGCAGGGCCGCGGCATGCGGCTGCCGGACGACGTCGTCGAGCGTCTCTTGACGCGCTTCCCGCGCGACCTGACGAGCCTGATGGGCTTGCTGGACCGATTGGACGAATTCGGCTTGGCCAAACACCGCCGGGCCACCGTGGCGCTGGTGCGCGAACTGATCGACGAGGAAGGCAGCTGTTCCAGCGACGCAGACCGGCTCTCCAACCCATGATCCTGACGCTTTTCGATCTGGACGGCACCCTGATCCCGCAGGACTCCGACCACCTGTTCGGGCAGCACCTGATCGACATCGGCTGGGCCGACGCGCAGGACTTCAAGCGCCGCAACGACGACTTTTATGCCGACTACGAACAGGGCCGGCTCGACATGGCCGCTTACGTGGACTTCGCCACTGCGCCGTGGCGGGGCAGGCCGGCTGAAGCGCTGGAAGCGGAGCTCGCTGCGTTCATCGTCACACGCGTACGGCCGATGGTCCACCCAGCGGCACTGGCGCTGGTGCAGCGTCACCAGCAGGCCGGCGACCGGGTGGCGGTCGTTACGGCCACCAACGCGGTGGTCACGCGGCCGATCGCGCGGCTGTTCGGCATCGACACCCTGATCGCGACCGAACTTGCGCGTGACGCGCACGGCGCATTCACCGGCGCCATCGCCGGCGTGCCGGCGTTCCGCGAAGGCAAGATCGAACGCGTGGCGCAGTGGCTGGCAAGCGAAGGCGCCACGCTTGCCGACTTCGACACCAGCACCTTCTACAGCGACTCCATCAACGACCTGCCGTTGCTGGAGCGCGTGACCTCCCCGGTGGCCACCAACCCGGGTCCTGCCTTGGCGCAAGTGGCGCAGGCGCGCGGCTGGCCGGTTCTGCAGCTATTCGGCTGAGAAAGCACAAATGATCAAGAAATTAATCGACCGCTTACTTGGCAAGGGCGTGGGCAAGAGCCCCGGCAATGCCGCAGCAGTTCCGCAACCCGCGGCGATGCCATTGGGGGTCCGAACCGAGGTCGAAGTGGCTGAACACCACATCGACCCGAAACTGCTCGACGCCAACGCCGTGCGCGTGGTGAAGACGTTGAAGGACGCCGGCCATGAGGCCTACATCGTCGGCGGCGCGGTGCGCGACTTGTTGGTAGAGATGCGGCCGAAGGACTTCGACGTGGCTACCGACGCCACCCCCGAGCAGATCAAGGCGCTGTTCAGGCGGGCATTCATCATCGGCCGGCGCTTTCGGCTGGTGCATGTGGTGTTTGGCCGCGGCCGTGAACACGAGACCATCGAGGTCTCGACTTTCAGGGCCTATCTGGATCCCGCTGCGGCCGATGCGGTAGCAGGCAACGAAAAAACCGGGCGGCGCGAGTTGGCCGACAAAACGCACGTGGTCGATGCCAGTGGTCGGGTCCTGCGAGACAACGTCTGGGGCCCACAGATCGAAGACGCGGCGCGGCGCGACTTCAGCATCAACGCGATGTACTACGACCCGACCACGCAGCGCGTGGTGGACTACCACGGCGGGCTGGCCGACTCGCGCGCACGGCTGCTGCGCATGATCGGCGACGCCGACACGCGCTACCGCGAAGACCCGGTACGCATCATCCGCGTGGTGCGCTTCGCGGCCAAGCTCGGCTTCACGCTGGAGCCCGCTACCGCGGCACCGATCGCTCGCACCGCGCCCTTGCTGGCCAACGTGCCGCCTTCGCGCTTGTTCGACGAAATGATCAAGCTGCTGCAGACCGGCCATGCGATCGCCAGTGTGGCGCAGTTGCGCAAGTTCGGTCTGGTCGGCGGCAAGCTGGAGATATTTCCGGTGCTGACGCCGGCACTGGCGCCGAAGGTGCCCGATCCGGCGCGCGAAAAATTCGTGCGGCTGGCGCTGGAAGACACCGACCTGCGGGTCAACGAAGGCCGCGCGGTGGCGCCGAGTTTCCTGCTGGCCTGTTTGCTGTGGCACGACGTGCAAAGTCGTTGGACCACGCTGCGAGAAGCCGGTGAAAAGCCGTACCCGGCGCTGCAGCAAGCGGTGGACGCGGTGTTCGAGGCGCGCATCGGCGACATCTCGGGCCGCGGCAAGCTCGGTGCCGACATGCGCGAGGTTTGGCTGATGCAGCCGCGCTTCGAGCGCCGCACCCCGAGCACGGCGCAAAGCCTGGCCGCGCAGCCGCGCTTTCGGGCCGGCTACGACTTTCTGCGACTGCGTGCCGATGCCGGCGAGATGCCAGTCGAGTTGGCCGACTGGTGGGAGGACTTCCATCTGGGCAATGACGAAGAACGTGAAGCGCTGCTGAGCGACCTGAAGCCCGCGGCGGCGCCGCGCAACCGGCGGGCCGATAGTGTGGCGACGCCAGCAAGGCCGGTTACCCCGGCAATGCCTCAGGATGAAACCAGCGGCAGCCGCAGCAGCGCCGACATGGCCGAAGCCGATGACGACGCCATGCCGCCGGCCGGAGACGACCCCGGCTCGCCGCCGCGCAAGCGCCGGCGACGCCGGCGACGAACGGGAGGTGACGGAGGCAGTGGCAGCAGTAGCAATGATGCAGAGAGCGGCCCTAGCGGCGATGCCGGTCCTGTCTGAGGCAGCGTCGGCATGACCGCCGCCGAGCGCGTCTTCATCGGCCTGGGTGGCAACGTCGGTGACGTGCGCTCCGCGCTGGCAGCGGCTTTCGACGCATTGGACCGACTGCGCGGTACCCGTGTCACCGGCCGCTCGTCGCTGTACCGAAGCGCGCCGATCGATGCGGGCGGTGCCGACTACCTGAATGCCGTCGCCGAGCTGGCGACCACGCTGGAACCGATCGAACTGCTGCAGGCGCTGCAGCGCATCGAAGCCGACGCTGGCCGTGAACGCCCGTATCGCAATGCGCCGCGGACCCTCGACCTGGATGTGTTGCTGTACGGCCAACGCCAAATCGAGTCCGACAGCCTGACCCTGCCGCACCCGCGGTTGCAGCACCGCGCGTTTGTCTTGCGGCCGTTGCTGGAGCTTGCGCCCGGGATCGCGCATCCAGCGCTCGGGCCGCTGGCCGACTACGTGGGTGCGGTGACCGACCAAGTGGCTGCGCGTTTGCCCTGACCGGTGACAGCGGCCGCCACCGTCGGTGACGCCAACTGCCACTCGAAGAATTTCTGCGCACTGAACGCGAGAGTGGCCATCGACACCGCGCCGCCCAGCAGCAACGCGAAGATCGCCGCCATCACCGCGCCGATGCCGGTGCGGGCCGCGCCCGCGTCCAGCGGCGCGAAGCGTTGCTGCCACTTGGCTTCGGACGTCAGCGCATAGACGATGGCGCTCAACATCGCCACCGAGATCATCAGCCCCAGCAGCGGCACCAGTATCCAGCCCAGCTTGTCGTCGACGCCCAGGTTGCGCATCCGCATCAAACCGTACAAGCCGACGAAGGTGGGCAGTGGGAACAGCCAAGCCACAGGGTCACGCGCGCCATGCAGGTAGAAGCGGTGTGCGCCCAGCGTGCCGAACAGCAGCGCGAGCCAGGCGGTCAGCGTTTTCGAGCGGCTCCGGGTGGAGGCAGGTGGACGTGGCTCTTCGCTGGTTGGCATTTTGCAGTTTAGAATGCTGGGTTTTCGGCGCTGGCCGGGGCATGGCGCCCCGGCGTATCTTCAGCGCCGGTGTTCGGCTTCGGCAGGCCTGTGTGGATCAGAAGTTCCAGATCCGTTCTAAGTCCACCGCAGCCCCCTCGATGGTCCGTCCGGTGTGTCTCCCGTGGCGTGATTGTCGGCCCGTTTTCTAGACTGGAATCTGCACATGGTCGTCATCCGACTCAGCCGCGGCGGCGCCAAGAAGCGCCCCTTCTTCAACATCGTCGTTGCCGACGCCCGCGACCGCCGCGACGGTCGCTTCATTGAGCGCGTGGGTTTCTACAACCCGATGGCGGCCGGTGCCGAGCAGCCATTGCGCGTCGCTCTCGACCGGGTGGCACATTGGCACGGTGTCGGCGCACAACTTTCGCCCACGGTCGCGCGCTTGGTCGAGCAGGCCAAAAAGGCAGCCTGACCCGCACGGTGCGGGGTCGGCGTGCGCACTGCGCCCGTGGTAGCTGATTCCGAATCGGCCGTGCCCGAGGATGCGGTCGAGGTAGCTCGCATCATCGGCGCCTGGGGCCTGCAGGGCGGCCTGAAGTTAAAGCCGTACGCGGCCGACCCGCAAGCCTTGTTCGCGTCGAAGCGCTGGTTTCTCAAACCTTCCGAGCAGCCGCGTCCCCCCGGCCCGGCTGCCGCAGTGCCGCCGCTGCCCGCTTCGCTGCGCGTGATGTCGGCGCGCGAGCAAGGTGACACGGTAGTTGCCACCGCGCACGACATCACCGACCGCGACCAGGCCGAGGCGCTCAAGGGCGCGCGGGTCTTCGTTTCGCGCGCCAGCTTTCCAACGGCCGACGCCGACGAGTTTTACTGGGTCGACCTGATCGGGCTCGATGTCGTCGACCGCGAGGGCGCCGTGCTGGGCGTCGTCGCCGGATTGATCGAGACCGGGCCGCACTGCGTGCTGCGCGTGGTAGCACCGGCTGGTGGTGTGGAGCGCCTGATCCCGTTCGTGGCGGCCTATGTCGACGGCGTCGACACGGCAGCGCGGCGGATCACCGTCGACTGGGAAGCCCGCTACGACGACAACGGTTGAAGCCCGTGCGCTTCGACGTCGTAACCCTGTTCCCCGAGCTGTTCGGGCCCCATCTGACGCAGGGCATCACGCGCCGGGCGTTCGGGTCGAAGCAGGTCGACG